>JBEBGU010000634.1:0-3360 GCA_040081325.1 Prosthecobacter sp. | reverse complement strand
GGCGGAGCGCAGGCGATGCCCATGCCGAAGAAGCCCAAGCAGCCGGTGCCGAAAAACGCGGTGTGGTGGTGCCGGGCGGAGGGGCATCCTTCCTTGCGGTATTTCGGGCCGGAGCTGTATCACCAGCGCTGGGAGAAGCGCGTGTGGTCACTTGGCGATTTGAGCGGGGCCAGCAGGCTGTCATTGGCCTGGGGTCTCCAGACCTTCAGGTATCTTCAGACCTCCCTAGACTCAGACTCAAGGCCAGAGGCCCCGAGCCGATGACAGGCCGGGAGGCCTAGCCTCCACCCGCCTTCAGGGAGCAGCGCTTGGAGTGACCAAGCGCCCCATCACACTTGCCCCACCTGCTGGCGCAGGCGGCTACATTGAAACGGCTGAACCGCTACCTACAAACATTGAGGCCTGGAAGGTCCTCACTCCTTGGCGCGCGGCGGCGGAAAGATTTCTTTGCTCGGAACACCGTCTTTAGAAGGTGCTCCGAATACGGGCGGATTACGCGGCTGATGTTTCGTCAGTTGATGCAGGATTGGCTTCTGTCGGAGTTTCCGTCACGAGTGCTTCAGCAGCAGCCTCGATCTCGACCTCGATGTTCTCGGGGACGATGGCTTCGGCTGGAGTGGAGGCAAGCGCTTCTGGCGCAGATTCTTCCTCAGCCTCAGGCGTTGTTGCTTCTTCGCTGGCGGCTTCGGGTGCGGACGCGGGAGCTTCCTCAACGGCAGGCGCTGGCTCAGCAGCCTCTTCCTCACTCGTGGAAATTTCTTCCGTAGGTGCGGTGGCCTCTTCTGCCGCAACAGGTGCCGTGGCTTCGGGGGAGGCAGCAGCGGGCTTGGCCGTTTGTGGCTCGCCCTGAACGCCGAGGAAGACCATGCCGTCACTGTATTCGATGACGTAACCTTCGTTAGCCAACCAGCGGATGTCTTTGATGACGGTGATCTGATCGTCCGTGAGCACGGGCTTGGCTGGGGCTTCACCTTCGACTGGTGCGGCGGCTTCGGCAGATGGGGAGATGGACTCCACCAAATCATGGAGCATGATGCCTGACTTGCCTTTGAGCACTTCGACGATCTTCGTCACGCGCAATGAGAAGACCATGCCGGAGTCGATCGCTTTGGGCTTCACGCGGCAGACGAAGAGCTTGCCTGCACGGCGCTTGAAGAGTTTTAGACCACGGCGCTCGAAACTACCACCGAGCTTCTGCGACATTTCAAAGAGATGCTTGCGAGCTGTCTCGACGGCATTGCGCAAGAGGATCATGAGCACATGCGTGAGCTTGGATTTGTCGATGCTGCCGATCACCAGCGCCTCACGCACTTCCTTCACAGCGTCTTCACCATGCGTGCGGCGGAAGTGAGCTTCCATCTCGGCGCGTGAGTTCAGCGTTGTTGGTTCGGCGCCTTCAGCAGGCTGATCTTTCAGGGAGATCCAGCGCAGGCCTTTTTTCAGACTCTCTTTCCACTTGGTCACCATCTCTGGGTCAGACTCCACGCGCACGCGGCGCTTGTAGTCCTCAAGGGGCATGTTGGAAAAACGCTCGCGGTGCAGGCGGATGATGGTGGACTGGTAGCTGTGATGGCTCGGCGGTCCGATGAGTTCACCACTGA
The DNA here is from genome assembly GCA_040081325.1 of Prosthecobacter sp. Classification (GTDB taxonomy): domain Bacteria; phylum Verrucomicrobiota; class Verrucomicrobiia; order Verrucomicrobiales; family Verrucomicrobiaceae; genus Prosthecobacter. The sequence goes on along the minus strand of JBEBGU010000634.1, from coordinate 1,759 downwards.
GGCCACAGACGCCGACGCTTTTGAAGTCGCCCTTGGGTTCTTCGAGTTCGATCTCTTCGATGCGGTAAAAAGTCTCTAGAGCACCACTGCGCAGTACATGCTGAGTGGCTTCATCCCGACTCATGAATAAGCCACCATCGGAGGTGCTCACGAAGAGGCCTGAAGGGCGATCTGTGGCACAAGTGAAGCGCGCATGGAAGCGGTCACCACCAGCCAGCACGAGGCGTGCAGCATCAAACATGCTGAAGGCGTGCCCGCTGGTGCGAATGTGGTTAGCCAGAGCTTCGGCAGATTTGTCTTCGGGTTCGATGACGACTTGGATGTCGCGTGGGATCTCCACCCAGTCACGCTGCGGGCGTGCGTCATCACGATTACCAAAACGACGCGCTCCACCTTGTCCTGGAGGGCCGTCACGGCGCGGGCCGCCACCACCTTGACCCGGAGGTCCATCACGACGTGGGCCACCGCCCTGACCTGGAGGTCCATCGCGACGTGGCGGACGTGAGTCACCTCGGTCACGACTTTGACCGCCACCTGTGCCTCCGCCATCACGACGCGGAGGGCCGCTATCGCGACGCGGTGGTGGTCCACCACGGCGATCTCCGTCGCGGCGTGGTGCGCGATCTTCACGCTCTTCGTATTTGCTCAGATTCGTGGTGCTGCCCATGCCTGATATCCAGGCGGGCATCATCTTCAGATCGGAAAGGTCCACGAGACCCGATGGTTTCGGGGCAGGTGTGTCAGGGGTCGCTTCATTTTCGCTCATGGCCGGGGAACAGGGCGCGCAGTATGGGATGCATCTTCGATGTTGTCTTCAACTTTGTTGAGCCTCAAACATGATCCGGCGTTGCCGCACAACGGGTGGTCTTCTATAGTTTCAATCTTGCGCGCATTCGTTATCAAGCTCTTCCATCTCAGCAAAGGTCAGCTTCATCGCGGCCTGGGATCACGCATGGTTTCAGGCTTTGTGCTGGTGGCATTGCTGACGGTGGGATCAAAGGCCGTCTCGTTTCTCAAAGATGCGGCTGTGGCGCGGCAGTTCGGCACGGGTGATGAGCTGGACGCCTTCATGCTCGTCTTTGGTTTTCTCTCCTTCATCGCGGCCCTGACTGGCGGTGGATTACCAGAGGCTTTTCTGCCGATGTATGCGGAAACGCTGCATCAAAAATCAGGTGTGCAGGCGCAAAGGCTGGCGGTGCAGAGTTCTCTCGTCCACGCCTTGAGCCTGCTGATTATCAGCGTGGTGATCTGGTTCATGGCACCTGATCTTGTTCAATGGACGACGCGGGGCTTTTCGGCAGAGAAGAAGTTACTCGCCACGGATCTGCTGCGACAATTGGTGCCATTCATGTTTTGCTTTAGCATGAGCTATCAGCTCGGCACTTGGCTGCGTGCTGACAAATGCTTCAGCCTAGCCACATCAGCACCGATTCTGGTGCCACTGACGATCATAGGCTTTCTCATCGCCGATGGTTCGCAGACCAATGTGCAGACACTTGTCATGGGCACACTGATCGGCGGCGTGCTGCATTTGCTGGCACTCATGATCGGCGTCTGGCGCAAGCAACGGCCCACACTTCACTTTGCGGTGAGCTGTGTACAACAGTTTGAGCCGGGCGTTTGGCGTGTGGTGCAGAATGCGCTGCCATTCCTCTTTGCTGGCGGCATCTTCAGCAGTGCGGCCATGGCGCCCACACCGGCGGGAACGGCCTCCTGCATGTAGCGCCCGCGTTTGCGGACGACGGCTACGGCGTCCTTT
>JBEBGU010000633.1:0-3362 GCA_040081325.1 Prosthecobacter sp. | reverse complement strand
AGTCTCAGCCGATCAAGAAAGTCTTGTCCGCCGCGTGGAATTTGATCAAACTGCTGGGTTAAATCCTGGAGACGAGAGTTTAAATTTCTGGAATGCCCCAAAATGAAGCGCCTGGCCCTTTCACCGATAACAAGCATTTATTTCCTAACCGCGTTCAAGCCAAAGCCATGAAAATTCTTACCATCATCGGTGGAGTAGTTGTCGGTGCTGCTGTGCTCATCGTCACTTTATACTATTGGTTGGGCAGCGAGGATGATCCAGCCTTGCCCGAACCCGCCCCCATTGTTTCCACGCCCGGACCTGACGCACTAGCTCCACCTGCACCTGTCGCCCTAAATCCATCTCCGACTCGCGGACCATGGGGCTACTTCCTCGTGGATGGCAAGGAGGGGGCTGATCTAATAACCAGCCTTGGTGCTCCCGCCAAGGGCGGTGTGACTGAGCCACTGGGTACGTATTGGACATGGACACCGGTTCTAAATCTCATCCAAAATGAATTGGTCTTTGTGGATCCTGAGAATCGCAAATGGACGGTCCCCAAGAACTCCATCAATGACGGAGCATCCGTTCCGCAGTTCGTTCAGTTCATCATTCCAGGCGGGTTGAATTGTCAGGCCCGCTTTGCCGCCATCGTCCATGACCGCTACTGCGAGGTCGAGTCTGTCCGTATTCATGAGCAGGTGGATTTCCCGCAGATCCATCTCATGTTCTATTTCGCAATGCGTGCCTCCGCTGTGGACTCCAAAACGGCAAAACTCATGTATGCATGCGTCCGGAAATTCGGCCCCCCGAATTCTCGCTCGCTCATCAGCCGCATGCTTGCCCAATCCTATCCCAGTGGGTCAGGGATGCCTCCGTCCCTTTGCGAACTGCTGGAAAAGCAAAAGAGTTACTTCGAGCCGGCAGGTATCATGGTGCACATGGAAGGCGCCAAAGCAAAGTGGGGGCGTTCATCTGAGGGGCAGCTTGCCTTTAACCTCTGCACTAACATGGAGCAGATTCGGTCCATTGCCTCTCGTGTCGCGTCCATCCCGAACTCCGTAGATCCCGCCATGGAAGATTTCCTGGTCCAGGCCAGCAAATCAAAAGAAAGTCTTGATGCCTTAGAGAAGAAATCACCATCCGTCGTCGCTGCCGCTCGCTCCGAGGTCATGGGCTCGGAAGATGAGACTGGCCCCAAGCTCCAGCAATGGTTGCAATACGTGGCCGATCACGCGAACGAACTGGAGATCAAGGACATTGATCGGCTGGTGACCCAAGGGATTCCAGCTCCCACAGCGGCCCCAACTAAGTAAACGAGCGCGATAGCCAAAGTAAAAGAGGACGGGCGATTTAAACTGCAAAATTCCAGTTTTTAGAGACTTGGGAGCCACGACACCCTGGAGATTCGCCGTCCGTCTCAGCCGATCAGGAAAGTCTTGCCCTCTTTGCGGAAACTGATCAAACTGCCATGCTGAACCCTGGAGAGGAGAGTCTGAATTTCTGGAATTCCGCAATATGAATCACCTGACCAAGTTAGTGCCCCTCTTTGCTTTTTAAGTGAGTTAAGCGTTGCAGAGAAGACAAGATTTTGATGAACTAGCTTTTCTCCCGGTATGAGTAGTCAGACACCACCTAATCCTTCCCATGAACAACCGCCAAGTGAGTCCCCAAAAGGCCTCGGCTGGTTGGCACATCTCGGCCACAAACTTCATGATTTTTACGTTCTTCAGTCGGTCATCGGTTGGGTGTGGAAGATCATTTGGAAAGTGGGCCTAGCTGTGATTATCATGACATACTGGCTGATGGATGCCGAGTTTAACATGCTGGCAGGGCTTGTTAAACTAGTGTTGGGCTTGATCTTTGGTGTGGGTGCCGGTGCAATCATTTGGGCAACTTTTGATGCCTTCAAATTGGCCAATGAGTTCTGCCCGCTCGGAGTGGCTGAGTCGGGTCTATTGGCGAAGTTCAAACACACCGTTGTGCATGGCTACAAGCAACACGCTCCTTTACTACAGTTTACACTCCGAATGGCATTCATCGGCATTTTGGCTGCGTTGTTGCAGGCCGATGTGGGGGATCAGCGGCCGTTCGGTGATCCTACAACGAGCATCGCCGTTGCTTCTGCTATCCCGCACACGGCAACTGCTGACGTCAAGCAACCAGCTCATCACGACCGTCAGGAATCACTTTATGAGTGGATCAAAAAGGAAACGCAAGTTTTTCGCCAGCCGGATGCGTTTCGGCGTTGCCTTGGCTGGCTACACGGATTCTTGTTGCTGTCCTACTTAGTGACGAGCTTTGTTTGCCTAATCGCGTATCTGAGTGATCGAAAAAGTAGCAGTCTAAACAAAGGGGATCGTCCAAAGTGGTTGGCCGAAGGAAGCTTGCTAGATGTGGTGTTTGTGGCGCTGCTAATGGCGACATCGCTCGTTGATTCAGGGCACCTCCACCTGGCATATGTGATCCCGCTAGTGGGGGTTTGGTGGATGACGCCGGAGCCATACTTTGTGCTTCGCTGGATTTTGTTCGCAAACCTTGCTCGTTTTCTCGGGACAATCATCATGCCGACGATTGCGACTCAATTGAATATAGTTGGATTTGTCATAGTAGACTACCGGGTGGCGATGATCACGCTGGGCTACTGGTGCATTTTTGCTTCGATGGTGATGCTCTTGCGGATCGTGCAGAAGTCTCTGGACGAGGAGTCAGCACTGCTTGTGACTGAGAAGATTGGTATCGAGCAGAAAGCCGCAGAGGATAAGCTTGCTTTGGAAAATCAGGCGAAGGAGGAAATCTTTTTCCGCCACGCGCTGGAGTCACTCGCCGAGCGTCAGCAGCATGTTGTGTTTGCAAAGGATCGTAAGCGTAAGTTCACTTATGCGAACTCGGTTCTTTTGCAGTGGCTGACGGGAATGATGGCGGAGCGCAATCGTCTTATCGACGTAGAATTGGAGCGTTTTAACTCTGAGGCCAGACGGCTGTCAGCCAAGCCTGCTGCGCGAGGTGCAAGTAAAGCGGTTAAGGCAGCCAACTTCGTGGAGCCGCCAAAGCCCCCTTTAAAAACAAAATTTTGCCGGAAGAAAGATTTGCAACCTGTGTCCTCAGAGAATCCTATAGAGATCAATGACATTATCGGTCTAGATGACTTCGATCTTGGCATCGACTGTGAAGAGTATTTACGCAGCGACGCCGAGGTTCTTGGGCTGACTAAAGATGAACTACGGCCGTTCGCGGAACGGCTCGGACTCAATGTCGATGAGTTAAACGACTCAATAGGTGAGCGCACACCTATCTTTGAAGACTTCGAACCCACCTTCACGGCAGACAAGTAAGGACCGAGCCATTTGGACGACAAAGCTTCGGCTGTGCAGCGACGTAGG
>JBEBGU010000632.1:0-3363 GCA_040081325.1 Prosthecobacter sp. | reverse complement strand
AGTTAGCTCCATGCTCTTCTTTGCCTCATCATGCGTGCAGGGCCAGGGCGTACATTCATCAAAAAGCATGGCGATGTCGCTGCCCAGCGTCGCCTGGATTTCCATGGCCGTTTCTGGTCCCAGGAACATCGGCGTGCCATCCACGTGATTGTTAAAATAGCAGCCCTCTTCTTTGATCTTCCTTAGCTTCGCCAATGAGAACACCTGATAGCCGCCGCTGTCCGTGAGGATGGGCCGATCCCAGTTCATGAATTTGTGCAGGCCACCTGCTTCCTTGATGATCTCTGTCCCAGGCCGCACCCAGAGATGATAGGTGTTACTCAAAATGATCTGCGCGCCCAGTGACCGCAGCTCATCGGGATGCACCGCCTTCACCGTCGCCTGCGTGCCCACCGGCATAAAGATCGGCGTCTCCACCACCCCATGCGGCGTCGTTAACCGTCCGCGACGCGCGGAGGAGCTGGGGTCAGTGGCGAGCAGTTCAAACATTTAGTTGGCGCAGAAAAAGGGCGCGGAGTGTGGAGGCGATGCCCCCACCTGTCAAAAGACACTTCCGCTCCAAGCGCAGCGTTTACAGTTGGCTGATCAGATCCCGCTGATGAAGGTCTGCCGGCGTGAGTTTTTGCGGATCGAGTGACTCATAGACGCGCAGTGCGAGCTGCGGCTGGCGGGCGGAGAGATGACTCTGAATCAGGCGGCGACTGGCCGTGAGATCGGCGGGGAAGCGGCGCAGGTAGCTCAGCCAATGGGTGGTGGCAGTGCCCGGCTGGGCTTGGGCGACTGATGCCAATGTCGCGGCGAAATGTAGGTCACGATCTTTGGGCGCACGGCGTAGCGCTTCGGCCACGACTCTTTGGCCGAGGGGATCGACTTGAGCGAGTTCGAGGACGGCGACTCGGAGAGCTGGTTGCGCGAGGGCCATATTTAAAAAGGCCTGCGCCTCAGGCAGGCGCTTGGCGGACTCTGCGAGCAAGCAAACACGAGTGAAGGCGCTGCGCTGGCCGGTGGCAGCGAGTCTGAGGCAGGCATCAAAGGCAAGTGCTGCTGGCAGATCACGATCAGCGATGGCGGCCCACTCGGCGAGCCAGTGGCAGTAATCAGGATCGAGATCGGCTTCACTCAGCAGCTTTTCAGGGGTGAGGAGGTGCTCTGGATAGGCAGCGAGTTGGCGCTCTAACCATGAGACAAGTTTTCCACTCCGCCCTGCCGCACGCGCGGCGACGAGTGCTAGATCGAGATCAGCAGCGGGCAGTCGTCCGCTGGGTGGTGCGGCTTGCAGGGCTTCGAGCTGCTGGGTTAGGGCATCTTCTGCGCGGTTGTTGCGCAGGAGGAGCATGGTTTGGATTTCGCGTGCCTCGGGGTTGTCGGCAGGGTGGCGTTTAAGCCAACGGGTCACGGTGTTTAGCGCGACGCTGTTTTGATCAAGAGTGCGGGCGATTTGAATGTAGGAACTGACGGTCTTCCAGGTCGATGTCGGCAAGTCCGTGGCACGCTCAAGAATGGAAAGCGCGGATTCGATATCACCTTCACGCTGCGCACGAGATGCTAGCCGCTCCAGGAGAAAAAGTCGCAGCGTGTCATCGATTTTATCACCTGCTGCAGTGATCATGAGATGTGCCTCGATGGAAGATGATGGGCGGTCTTGACCGATCCAACTGAGCAGGAGCGCATCACGAAGGCTGCCCGCGTTTTTCAGCATCGCTGTATCCTGCACGGTCAGTTCGCGTAGCTGCTGAGATGGCGGATGCTGAAGCCAGAGATCAATGAGCGCTAAGCGTTCGTCTGGCATGAGGGCAACGCTCATGAGGATGGGCTGCACGGTCTCTGGTGGAGCTTTTAATAAATAGCGTGTCAGCCGCTCCAAACGTGGTGCGCGCAGAGTATCCGTGATGGGTTCAAGCTCGGGGCGTAGCCGCCAGGTCCAGACTCCGGCGAGCAGCAGATAAAGAAGAACCACCCAGCCGAGATAGGAGCGGCGGGCGGGAGCAGAAGGCTGAGAAGGCATGAGAGGGAAAGAGGGTAACAAAAGCTCAATTAGCGCATGGCCGACTTATGGTTCGCGAGGATGCTGAGCTGCACGGTGGCCTGGCCCGGGACGATGAATTCGATGCGCCCAGCCGTGTCAGCCATGAGGTAGTCTGGCTTACCATTGGCGATCATCTGGCAGATGCTACCTGGGGCGATGCCCGCAAAGACGAACTCCACTGGGCGGCTATGCGAGACTTGGAGCAAAGCGCGATTGATGCCCGACTCCAGATAACGAATGCTGGCACTGGCGCTGGTGAGCCGGAGATGCTCACGCACTGGCTCTGACCGCATGACGAGTTCCGTCCGGCGCAGCCCCAGCGTGTGGATGTAAAGCTGATCCCCCTGCTGCACATAACCTGCCACGCCTGTGCAGCGCGCTAGGTCCGGCACGCCTGCGCTGACGGGCAGGCGCAGGGTGCGCGCTTGACCTTTATTGACAATGATCCAGCGCGCTGGGCCAGTCTGAAAGATGCGCGTGCTTGCCGCATCCCTCGATAGCCCTGCATATTGACCAGCGGTGATCGCCTGCAGCGGCTGGGAGGCGCACCAATTGAGCAGGCGCTCGACTTGCTTTAACGAGGTCTCACTCGCGGCATCTTGAAAGCTGAGGCTGGCCTGCACTGGGCTAAGCCAGCGCTGCTGACCTGTGCGCTGGGCCTCGGCGATGAAAGCGGCGGCGTCTAGTGCCTTACCGTGGCGCGTTTGAACCATGAGGGTTTGGAAATTTTCTCCCACGCCCCAACTGCGCGCTGCTGGAGCGGGGATGCGCCCTGGGAGGATCTGCTGGGAGATGGTTTCCACATTTTCCACGCCCATCTTTTGGGAGAAAGCCACTGCCGCTGGGCTGGGCACGGTGCCCTGTGGCCAGCTCATCAGCGACATGGTGCGTCCGCTCCCGAGGAGCTGCTGATGGATAAAAGCGAGCGAGCCTGCGATCTCGCGCTCAAGTCCCACTTTGCCTTTTGGGGCGGTGGCATTAAGCGCACCTGAGATGGGCGCAGCTCCAGACCATGTGGTGGGCAGGCTGTAGCTGTAGGACGCTGCTTCTACCTGACCGAGACCGAGGATCGTCCGCGCTGTCTCCTGCAAGCGCATGGATTGACGCCGATCATGACCTGGGGTCAGGCCACGTAGATCGCCCTCACAAACGGCAACGGTGAAGGGCAGGGCATAGCGCATGAGCACGCGATCGAGCATGGCTTCAGAGGCCAGTGGCAGACCAGGCAGACTGGTCGTGTCGGCGAAGCCTTCCGCTGTGATTTGAGTTACCAAGAGGCGGCGGCCGTCTAGGCTCGTGGTGTCTGCCACTGGGGCCACGGGCTGAGCTGCTAGCCA
>JBEBGU010000046.1:0-12609 GCA_040081325.1 Prosthecobacter sp. | reverse complement strand
GAGCAACGAGATGCAGGCCATGGCCCAAAAGGTGCCCGTTCCTGGACCGAAGAAGCCATCATAAAAGCCCAGCACGCTGCCCGCGAGCACAGCAAAGGCAACAAGGCTCAATCGAGCTTTCGCCGCCGTCTTTCCCAAACCCGGACTGAGCAACACATACACCGCGATGCCGAGCAGCATCCACGGCACAATCTTCTTCAGCACCTCATTGCTCACCTGCGTCACCGTCCAGGTGCCGAGGCACGCAAAAACAAAGGTGACGAGCACCGTCAGCCGCACTTGATGCCATGAGACGAGGCCCGCCTTCGCATACTTCCGCACCGCCATCAGCGTGCCCCAGGTGGACTGCATCTTGTTTGTGCCCAGCGCCATCTGCGGCGGCAGTCCGGCCCACAGCAGCGCAGGTACGGAGATCAGCCCACCACCACCCGCGATGGCGTCGATGAAACCCGCGCTGAGGCCAGCGAAGAAGAGGAGGGTGAGTGTTTCCCAAGTCATGAATGATTTTCAGGCTACACGGCACAGCACATCGGGCCAAGAAAATGCCTCGCTAGGGCGTTGTGGGTCACGTTACATCTTACTTCGTTCATGAAGATCTTTCTCCTCTCACTTCTCGCCACTCTGACAGCCGCCGCTGAATCCGGCGCACCTGTCGGAAAGTTTCAGCAGCTCGACTCATCCGCGCCCACACCATCTCCTCAGCGAATTGCTTCGGGTGCGCCAGGGGCAGCGTATTGGCAAAACACAGCGGACTATGACATTAACGTCGAACTCGATGACGTGAAGCGCACGATCACGGCAGAAGCGACGGTGACGTATCACAATGCCTCGCCGGATGCGCTTGAGTATCTATGGGTGCAGCTCGATCAAAACTATCTTTCCCACAATGCCGACTCACGCGCCGCGCCGAACACGAAGCGTGGCATTGATCCAGCCAAGATCAGCTACAGCGCGCTAGACCGTCTGTTGACCTATGAGACCTACGATGGCGAGATGAAGATCAGCAAGCTCACCGATGCCAAAGGCGCAGCGCTACCTCATGCCGTTGTGAAGACCATGCTGCGGCTTGATCTGCCGGAACCACTGGCAGCCGGAGCAGACTTCGTTTTCAAAATCGCCTGGAGTTATCCGATCAATGACTGCAAGCACCTGAACGCGCGCACGGGTTACGAGTACTTTGAGGAGGACAAGAACTGTATCTACACCATCGCGCAGTGGTTCCCGCGCATGGCGGCGTACACGGACTATGCGGGCTGGATCAACAAGCAGTTCCTCGGCACCGGCGAGTTCACGCTCGAATTCGGCAACTACACCGTGCGCCTGACCGTGCCGGATGATCATCTCGTAGCTGCCACGGGTGCTTTGCAGAATGCGGAGGCCGTTTTGAGTCAGGCGCAGCGTGAACGACTGAAGAAAGCGCAGAGCGAGCTGAAGAAGCCGATGTTCATCGTCACGCCGGAGGAAGCAAAAGCGGCGGAGAAGGGAAAGCCGAAGGGGAAGAAGACTTGGATCTTCAAAGCAGACAAAGTGCGTGATTTCGCCTTTGCCTCATCGCGCAAATTCGCGTGGGATGCGATGGCCGTGGAAGGCGCGGGTCTGAATGGCAAGCCAGTGATGGCGATGTCGCTTTACCCGAAGGAAGGCATGCCGCTTTGGGACAAGTATTCGACCCATGCCATCGCACACACCATTCAAACGTATTCGCGCTACACGTTCGCGTATCCGTATCCCGTCGCGTGGTCGGTGAACGGGCCCGTGGGCGGCATGGAATACCCGATGATCTGCTTCAATGGACCGCGCCCGGAAAAAGACGGCACCTACCCCGAGCGCACGAAGTATGCGCTCATCGGCGTCGTCATCCACGAGGTAGGGCACAACTACTTTCCCATGATCGTGAACTCCGACGAGCGGCAGTGGACGTGGATGGACGAGGGGCTGAATTCATTCGTCGAATACCTCACGGAGGAGGAATGGGAGAACGACTGGAAGCACCGCCGCAACGAGCGGGGCATGGTCGATTACATGCGCACGACGGACCGCGTGCCGGTGATGACGAATAGCGAGTCCATCGCCGACCTCGGCCCCAATGCGTATGGCCAGCCCACCGTGGCACTGAACATCCTGCGTGAGCACATCCTCGGGCGTGAGGCCTTCGATCACGCTTTCAAAACGTATGCTCAGCGTTGGATGTTTAAGCGGCCCACGCCTTCCGACTTCTTCCGCACCATGGAGGACGCCAGCGGCGTCGATCTCGACTGGTTCTGGCGCGGTTGGTTCTACAGCGTCGATCACGTCGATGTCTCGATTGATGAAGTGAAGTGGCTGCAGCTCGACTCACGTGATCCTGTCATCGAGAAACCCAAGACAAAGAAAGAGAAAGACGATCTGCCCCAAACCACCACACGCGAGCGCAACTACCCGCTGCCAAAGCGCGTGGATCGTTTCCCCGAGCTCAAGGACTTCTACGACAGCTACGACGAAGGCACGGCCCTGCCGAGTGAGAAGAAAAAGTTTGAAACCCTGATCAAAGACCTCAAAGAAGAGGAGATCGATCCCGCGCTGCTCAAGACCGCACGCAACTTTTACGTCATCGAATTCAGCAATATGGGCGGCCTCGTCATGCCGATCATCCTCAAGCTCGACTACACCGATGGCAGCAGTGAAGAACTAAAACTCCCCGCCGAAATCTGGCGCTTCAATACCGAGAAAGCCTCCAAGTTCATCGTGACCAAGAAGGAACTCAAAGCCGTCACTTTTGACCCTCGCCAGGAACTCGTGGACACCGACATCGAAAACAACTTCTGGCCCCGCCGTCCCGTGAAGAGCAAATTCCAACTCTTCAAAGACGACAAGACACCGAACCCCATGCGTGAGCTGACGAAACCGGAGAAAAAACAGGATGCGAAGAAGTAGTCTGATCGCTGTGGCCGTCAGCCTCAGTGCAGCCGCATGGGTTCACGCTCATTCGATTCATCAATCCACTGCGGAGGCTGAATACAACCCGAAGACGCAAAAGCTCGAAGTCAGTCTCACCGTTTTTATTAATGACCTCGAACTGGCCCTCATACGTCATTCTGAGCGACTGCTGTCCATCGACAAAACCCCCGCCGCCGAGTTCGACACCCAGATACAAGCCTATCTAGCCAAAACTTTCGTGGTCACAGAGGTGACAGGTAAGAAAGTTCCGATCGATTGGGTTGGGAGAGAGATCGAGAGCGTCAAGACCGATGATCCGGCGGTTACTCTGTTCTTTGAGGTGCCCCTGGTCGCCAGTCTCTCGGGAATCACGATTGAGCATTCCATGCTCTGCGAACTCTTCAAAGATCAAACCAACTTGCTGCATCTACGGAGCGGCACTCATGACATAGAGCTGCAGTTCACACGGAGTGACGACCGTCGGAAGCTTGAGCTTTCTGAGTGATCAGCCAAAGAACGGAGCCAGCACATTCCGAGCGACTTTGATCGCTTTCATGCGGCCTTCGAGTGTTTTGCCGAAAGTGTCATCTTCGACCTCAATACAGAGGGGGCATGCGCATGAGCTCACCCATGAAGGCAGCCCAGTTGATGTCGCCATAGCCTGGGATGCGAGGCTGATGCCTGTTAAGCGGGAAGTCGAAACGTCCGACTTCGTTGAGGGCGGCGTGGAGGTGAAAGAGCTTGGATTTGAACTCCACGAGCGGGCGGAGCGGGTCCCTGCCTTGGTTCGTCAGATCCGTGACATCGTGATGCGTAACACCGGCAAACTTGCGCTCAGCTTTGCCGACAGGCCAGCACATGAGTTCCACGGTGGAGAAGACCTCATGCGAGGCAAGGGCGCGCACTTCATTCAAAGACAGCTCAGGAAGGATGGCAGGTTGAAGGGCTAAACCTTGACCCAAGTTTTTGTTCGGCTGCTCTGAAGGATCGCTTCACAGAGCTTCACTTCATGATAGCCATCTGCTGCGGTGGCGAAGAAAGCAGGCGTCTTTTTGCCGCTGGCAATGTGCTCATACACGGCGCGGTAGTGCATCTTGTGGGCATCGTTAAAACCTTCGGGATGTCCGCCTGGATAGTCGGTAAAATTGGCCACGTCCTCCATGAAGCCGGGCGTGCCGCGCTGAAGAATCTGATTCGGTTCATCACGGCGACCGAGGATGATTTCATTCGGCTGCTGGAGATCCCAGCGCACACTGCCCTTGGTGCCGTAAATACCGAGGCCAAGACTGCACTTCGAGCCTGCGGCGACCTGCGAGATGCTGGCATTTGCGTGGACTCCATCCGCGTTGCCATGTTTCGCCTTGCCGAACTTCAACAGCACGCTGCCGAAGTCCTCGGTGTCCACCTTGTAGGGCACCATCGTTTTCGGATCAACCTTGGCAAAAGTCTGCACTTCACCCTTCGGACGCAGGCGGGTTTTGTGGAAAGTCTCGATGTGGGCAAATACGCTTTGGGCATTGGCTCCGAGGATGAAGCTGACCGCATCAATCCAATGCGTGCCGATGTCACCCACAGCGCGCAGCTTGCCACCCTCGCTAGCGATGACGCGCCAGTTGTAGTCGCTTTCATGCAGCAGCCAGTCCTGGAAGAACTGACCCTGAACATGGATAATCTTGCCGAGATCCCCGCGCTCCACCATGGCGCGCATTTGCAGCACAGCGGGGAAGAAGCGGCACATGTAATTCACCGCGAACACCGGCCCCTTTTTGCCGCCCCTCTTCACCGCCTCGACCACCTTCGCCGTTTCGCTTGTAGTCATGCCCAGCGGCTTTTCACAAATAACGTGCTTGCCCATCTCCAAAGCCTGCAAGCACTGCTCGACATGCGCTTTGTTGGGTGAGGTGATGTGCACCACATCCACGTTCGGGCTCGCATACATCGCCTCATGATCGTAGTCGCCATACACCTCAGGAATGCCCCAGAGATCTGCGATCTTCCGCGCACTCTTCGACGAGCCACAAACCGCCGTGATCTGAACACCTAGCCGCTTCAGCGCCTCAATGTGAACGGGGCCGATAAAACCTGTGCCGATGATGCCTGCGCGGAGATGATAAAGTGGAGTCATGAATGATCACCATGAGTGGACCCCAATAGCCCGCGAATAAACGCTATTTTTCAGAAACTCGCGGTGCCAGCCTTGGCCTTACATGATCTGAAACGCATCATGACTTACGACGCAGTCGAGCAATCAGGAACCCCATCACGATTCCCGAAAGAGCAGCAACGATTCCAACCATCCAACTCTGCGCCTTCGTGCGCGCGGCAACGATGGGGTTGTCGATCGGATTGAGTGAGACGTGCAGGCGCTCTGCTTTCCAGAGGCCATCGAGTTTTCGCAGTAGGGCCGTCCAGCGTGTGGTGTAGCTGAGGGTCTTGCCGGCCATCGTCACGCTTTCTTCGGCGCTGCCATGTGCGAGGGCGAGATCACCAAAAAACTGGGTGTCATCGGGCACGAGCTTCACTTGATAGCTGCTGCCGGGGCCTAGAGTCTTTTTGATGTCATCAAAGAAGGCCTGCATGGCAGGCAGACCTTTGACTTCATCACTCGTGAGAAAGACGGCGCTGGCCGTGCTGGTGAGAGAGGAGGCCAAGGAGCTGAGGTCACCCGAGTTGATAGCCTTCTCATAACTGGCGCCCAGCGCTCTCAAGGCTTGCTTGTCGGCCTCTGTGCCGTCTTGCTGTGCTAGGGCGAGCTGGCTGAGGAGTAATGAGGCTAGGAATGTGAGGTGAGTTTTCATGAAAATGATCGGCTGAACCAACGATGAATGCACCAGCCGAGTACAAGCCCGGCTGGTAAATCTTGCCACACATGCTGACGGGTGAGCAGAGTGGAGACAAGCATGAATCCGAGCCATAGCCAAAGAGCTGGCTGCCGATGACGCTGCCGCACATGCAGCACCGCCAGCAGTCCAAAGGCTGCGTGCAGTGAGGGAAAGGCATTCCCCGCCCCATCTGCCCGGGCGACGAGCCACTCGTATAGCCACGAAGAATGCTCACCCGGCCTCTCGATGCGTGTCGGCCAGAGCCAAAAGAAGACAGCTCCTATGGCAAAGGCTGCCGCCAACTCTCTCACATACCGCCATGCAGCCCGTGCATTCTCTGCGCCCCAGATGGCATAGGTGTGCAGAAGAAAGACGCTTTGATAAATGACTGCCCAGCCTGGCAGAAAGGGCAGCAAGTCTGGCTTCAAGAGCACGGGTTCGCGCAGTGGAAAATGCTGCGGCGGGTAGTAGCAGAGCATGATCCATAGACTGATGCCGACATGTAGCTTCAGCTTGCTAGCCGCATCACAGCGGAGCCTCTGCCACAATTCATTCCCCATGATGAGCAGTCTCCGGCTTCACTCTCTTCTCGCCACGCCAGCGATTGAAGGGCGGAATGATGGCGCAGGCACGCACTTCGGCACGAGGTTCAATGACGACACCAGGACCAATCATGGCGTAGGTGCCCACCAGAGCCTCTCCGCCGATCTCTACAGCGGCGATTTGCAGTGTCATCGCTCCGCCTTCATCCCGCACGAGCAGGTGGGAGCCGATCTGGCAGCCACCGCCGATGACCACATCATCACCGATGATGATCAGTGGTCGATCCACGATGCGGACATGCGGCCCCCAAAAGGTCAGCCGACCAATCTTAGCTCCCCATAGCCGCATCCACAGTGAGTACAAGCCTGGCACCAGGCGCAGCACTTCCTCCAGAAAAGGCAGTCGATTGAAGATCATCTGCGCCTGTGCCGTGACCCACCAGGTCATGAAGACTTCCTCTGTCACTGCATGTACTCCTGGCTGAAAGCCACGCAGCTTCAGCCACCCGCGAGTCAGCAGAGGGGGCACTAGATAAAGGCAGCCCAGCGCCAGTACGAACTGTCCGCGCCACAGCAAAGCCATGCAAACGACTGCATGCAAAAGCGGCAACACATTGGTGAGCAGCATCAACTCTCGCACTCCAGCAGGCCAGCGAGGTTTCTCAGCGGATGATTTTCCCGGCATGTCGGTTTTGGATTCGTTCATGAGTCAGTTTCGGCCCTCGCCACATGCGCAGGTACGCTGCCAGCATATGTTCACGAGTATCGACGGGGCCTTCATCAAGCTCAGGCAGGTAGATCCATGGCACGGTGGGGTGCCGATGATGCCGCAGATGCCAGGTGTGGTTCAGCCACATGGCATCCAGCCAAGGCCAGGTGCGCAGATTCACCGAGCCTTCAATGACATCCCGCTGCGTGCCAAAGTGATGAACATACTGCATGGCTGACCACAGTGCTCCATAGCAGCATAAAGTCGTCACCCAATGCCAGACAGGTATCTGCCAGTACCAGATCAATCCGGCATGAAGCAGGATGGCTGCTGCGGCCTCCAGCCGCACCAGGGGCAGCCAGCCTGGGTTCAGAGAGTCTAGCAGAGCTGCGGTGGGCCGGTCGATGCGCACGGCTTTGGATCTCAAGATTTGAGGGGCAAAGACGGCGATGACATTGGTGAGCACGATGACTACCCAAAAGAGCCCCGTGAGCACGCCGTAGAGTTGCAGGAATTTCCACACCTTGCTCTCGCCTTCGAAGTAGAAATCAAAAGCCTCATCGTCTGAGCGATTCCGCATGTGATGACCAAGATGACCTTGCCGAGCGAGGTGAAAGGGCGCCGGGAAGAACAAGGCCAGCACCATGCCCACGAGGTCATTGAGCCAGCGCTTCGGGTGCAGCAACTGATGCTCAGCCTCATGCATCATGGTGTAGGCAGAGTTCATCACCAGGGCGTAAGCCACACCCACCAGAAGGAGCCACAGGCCCGAAGTCATGGCGGCAAGCCTCAGCAGGCCCAGCAGCGCCAGCACCTGAGCTAGAGAGATGAGCAGATTCAAGCCTGCGGGGATAGGGTGCTTCTCGCTCATGGGTCCGTTAGAAAAGTGTTCATGAAACTCAGCTCTGGCCAGGCGGATGCAAGCTCCTCCGTTTTTGGCAAGGCTGCTCGGGGGTAGAGAGTGCTGATGAAACGTGCATTCTGACTCAAAGCCTTCCAGTCACGCAAGATCACCGCTCTTTGAGAAGAAAGTTCGGGATGCCTCTCCAGCCACTGGTCTAGCACTCGCTGACCGGAGCGTTTTGGCAGGAGAAAGAACTCCCGCAAAAGCCACTCCAGCAGCCAGGCATTGACCCGCCGCAGCCATGCAGGTGTCGTGGGCCAGAGCCACTCCAGGAAAAGCAGGTCACGCCGGATGTGACCAGGCTCATCCGCGAGGTGCTTGCGCTGCACGGCCATGAAGCGTGGGTCCACCTCATCGGCATGACGAAGGAAGCAGCGCCCAAAGTGCAAGGCACGTTCTTCGGCCATCAATTGCAACCACAGCAGGGCAGGCAGCCACGAGACGCTTGCGCTGAGCTTTGAAGTGAGCGTTTGCTGAAGCTGACTCGCTGCGAGCAGATGGAAGTCGCTCTTTGCATAGGCTTGAGGATCGACTTCACGCAGCAGTTCGCGGAACCAGGCGCTATGCTGATCCTCCTCGGCGATGAAGTCCTGCGCTTCTCGTCGGAGAGCTGCGCTCGGGGCATGCTTCGCCAGCCATTGAAGCCCTTGCTTTCCGAGAAACTGCTCGAAGAAGATGGTCTGCTCCAGAAAGTAGAGTCCGTGAAGGCGATTGTAGCTCACGCGCTGCTCATTCGTGAGTGAGGCATAGCTGGGAGTGAAGAACAGCGGCGTCAGTTCCTCTGGAACATACAGCAGTGCTTTCATGATGAACGATACCTCCACCAGCGCGCCCAAAGCCCGCCGAGTGAGGCTGCGCAATGCTCAGGCAGCACGCGGAGATGCTCTTCATGATACTTGGGCAGGAGACTCCAGTGCAGGCTCGGCCGCTCATGATGGGCTGAGTGATAGCCGTTGTTCAGAAAGAGCCAGTTCGAAACCCTGCCGATCACGTTATGACTGTGCTCATTCGTCGGATCACAGCCATCATGTTGCGGCAGGTTCACGGCTACCAAGAACCACTGCGCTGCCAGCCAGGGCAGCACGAAGGTGAGCAAAAACTGACGTGCATCCAAAGCAAGTCCTGTGAGGATGAAGAACCAGAGCAGCACCCTTTCTTGCCGCTGTGCCCGCCACAAGGCAGGACGCCGTTTGGCATTGAGGTCATGTGCGTTCCATCTCCACGTTTCACCGATGACGAGCGGCACATAGCTGAGCAGCGCCTGCCAGGCTGGCATCTGCTGCACGAGTGACACTCTGACGAAATCATCTGGTGACTGATTGCGTCCATGATGACGTACCTGATGAGGAATGCGGATGCTCGTCGTCGAAGTTCCTGTCAGCAGTGTAAGCCAGAGATCGAGTGCTCGATTCATGAAGCGGCTGCGAAAGGTGGCGCAGTGAGTGTGGTTATGTTTTGCCACACAGGCGGTGAGGCAGAGAACCATGAGCGGCAGAGTCAGCAAAGGCACTCCACCCATAAAGCGCCAGGCAAACATGACGGTGAGTACCGCCAGCAAGCAAAGCGTCCGCCAGTCGGCAGCATGGCGTGGCAACAGTGAGTGGAGTCTGTCTTGTCTCATAGCCAATAACCCTCCACTTGAGGATTACTCAGCGCATTCAATGAGGTTTGCCCAGGCCATGCAACCTGATAAAGCCTGCCGCTCGATCTTACCGCAAGCGCTGATCTTTGCAGGCTCAGCATGGGATCACACTCATGCTGAGTCAGCAGCAAGGCATGAGCACCGCGTTGTGTGGCTTTGCGGCGGAGTCGGTGCAACAGCTGCTTTGCGGTGGATGCATCACGAGCTGCCAGATGAGCTACAAACAGAGTTCTGAAGATCTCTCCAGCCTTCGGCAGGCCACGATAGCCGATGAGCTGAAGCAGTCTGTTGGCGAGGCTCAAGCTGCGGCCATAGCCATGCACGCGCATTTGCTGATGGCTGCTCCGATCCGCCAATGCGGCCACGCCGATGACTCGGCCTTGCTCCGTGAGCACACACAGGTCTGCCATCTCAGCCAGCAGGCATGGCGTCATCACAGCAGACAGGTCTCGCTTCTGTGCATTCAAATAGGCTGACGCAGCTTCGAGATCAGGCGCGGTGTCTTCGATGGGACGGATCCGGCATGGCAGCAGGAAGGCGCTGGTGTGGAGCTTACCTGCTGGGACATACTTGGGCAGGCCCAGTCGCTCATGCGTCAATGCAGATAGGGCTTGGTGATTATCTGAAAAGATGGCGGTGAAGGTCATGGCCGCAGGTTTCTCAAGCTGCCACTGCGCCAGTTGCTGAAAGCCAGCTTGTAAGACACGGCCCGTGAGTCGGCGGTGAGTGGGATGCACCCGGAGATCTCCGAGATAAGCCACCTGCTGCTCACGACCGTGCAACCATAGCAGTCGATCTTTGCGGCTTCCACAGCCACTCACACTGCCTGTCAGTCGATGCCGCACGATGACGATGTCAGAATCGCTTTGCACGAACCTCGGTTCCTTTTCCATGCCTAGCTTGATTGCACCGTCTTGCCAAGTCTCACGCATGAGCTGCCGCAGTTCTGCATCATCCTCAGGCTGAGTTCTTCTGGCGATATGAAGGTGATCTTTCATGAGAGCGGTCTCGGCGTGAGAGACGAGGTTTTCACGGTGCTGACGGTCAGACCCGCTTGAAGGCAGCGATCAAGATACTCCGCCTTGGTCATCGGAGTGACTTTAACTGGCTGCAACTGCCCGAGCCTGCGGCAGTGGGCATAGTGTGGATTCAAAGAGAGCCTTGCTTCTATTTGCTCAGAGGTGATGTCAGCCTCTGTGTAAAGGGCATAGCCGTCTCTGGAAGCGAGGGGTGCCAGAATGGCAAAGCTAGGCTGCCAGGGCTTCAGTGACTCTGCCACGAAGGCTGGATGCATCTTCTCTCCGCGCAGATCGCAGCAGCCATCTGCTCTGCCGATGAACTGCAAAGTGGGAGTCTGCTTCACCTGACCTGTGACGCGGACTTTGTCTCCGAGCCGGTAACGCCAGAGCCCGGCACTGGTAGTGAGCAGTACCTCGTACTCCTCACCTAGCCGGAGTTCATGCACCTGATGGGCGCGACCATGAGCATCCAAGAACTCCAGGAAGTGTGAGTTGAGCGCAGGGACGGCACTGTCCGCCCATGGCAGAGTGATGACACCTTCGGTAGCTAGCAGGCCTTTGGGCTGCAAAACCACACCTGGGTAGAGTGCGCGCAGCTTTTCTGCATCCTCGGCCGCCCATGCGTCTGCCCAACAACTGATGACGGCAAGCTTCGGCCAGGCTTGTCCGATGTGTTCATGCAGCAGCAAAAGCAGGCTGGGATTCCACACGGAGATGAGTCGGAGGTCCGGCTCATTTTTCAAAGCTGCCGCCACCTCGGTTAGAGATGTCTTGAGGTCACGAAGAGCCGGTGTTTGAACAAAGATCCAGCGGGCCAAGGCGCGCTCCCATGCACTGAGGTAGTCGAGGTCTGAGTCGAGACCGATGCGAATGCCGCCAGAGGTCATTGAGGCTGGTTGCAGGGCGCTAATGATCCACCAGGAAGGCCCGGCGAGGAGGGTCGGGTATCTGCAAAAGAGGTCTCCCATCCAGGCACTGACAGCTTCGTGAATTTCAGCCATCGAGTCAGCCGTGCATGGAATGTATTTCGCCGCTGAGCTGCTGCCACTCGTGCGCTCAAAAGCACGGATGCTACCACAGGCCAGCACGTCTGGCTCGCCTACCATCGCCCGCTCAATGTAGGGAGAAAGGCTCTCATAATCATGGATGGGCACCTGAGCTTGGAAGTCGCTGACCTGATGCAGATGCGGAAAGCCGTGCTCACGACCGAAGGCACTGGCCGCATGTCGTTTGAGCAGACGTTTGAGCACTCGCTGCTGAGCCTCGGCAGGCTGCTGCAAGGCATGAGCGAGCCGCCGCTGTGCTGGCTGACAGGCCAGAGCCCAGAGCGTGTTGCCGATGACAGAGCGCAGTTTCATGCCAGTGCTTGCTTGAGCCAGCGGTGGCCGATGCCATGCGTGTTTGCCAGGGAGACTTCGGCAAGGCAGACAAGCTCATCACCCTCCGCGTAGGCTGGATTGCGCTCCAAGAAATAGCGCACATGCGGATCATCCTGACGAGCTTCTGGCACCTCGGCCAATGCCGCCTTCAACGGTCCGCTGGAGCGCACGATACCTCGACTAAAATCAAAGGCGGCACCGAACTTTTGCGTGGCGATGCTTTGCCAAAGCTCAGAGCTTTCACAAGCAGGCTTTGGCAGATAGTGACAAAAGAAAAGAGGTAGGTAGAGGTAGGTACGATAGCCTTTGGAGATGAGCAGCCAATGCAGCGGCGGGATGTCGCGGCGGCGCTGGAGCGTCTCCGCTTCGAGCGGGGGCTGCCGCAGCGGATCTACTGCGACAACGGCACGGAGTTCGTCAGCGCGGCGATGGATCTCTGGGCGTACACGAACGGGGTCAGTCTCGACTTCAGCCGCCGGGGCAAACCGACGGACAACGCGGCCATCGAATCGTTCAATGGCCGTTTCCGTGAAGAATGCTTGAACGTGCACTGGTTCCATTCCATGGAGGATGCATCGACCAAGATCGAGGCGTGGCGACAGGACTACAATGCGAATCATCCTCACCGAGCTCTCAAGGGGCTCAGCCCCAATGAATACGCTCGGAAAGCGATGCT
>JBEBGU010000631.1:0-3367 GCA_040081325.1 Prosthecobacter sp. | reverse complement strand
AGCGAAGATAGGCGAAGTCGCCTATCAGGCCAGGGACATCCTTGGTGCCATTACGCACCGGAACGTTATATCCGTCGAGCACACGACGCATCCGCCGAGCACATACATCACGGCACACATTTTTTTCAGGCTCGTCTTTGTTCGCCTCCGTGCTCGATACAAGGATGAACCGGCGCTCGCCTTCATCTTCTTCGTTTTGAGCTAGTACAGCATGTGCTGTCGTTCCTGATCCGGCGAAGAAATCCAAAACTAGGTCGTCGTCGCTTGTCGTCTGCCGGACGAAAGCCTGCATGAGTGATAACGGTTTGGGATAGTCGAAGTCCTTGTTACCAAGGATTTCTTGTACAAGAGAAGTGCCATCTGATGTGCCCCCCACCACAGCAGTATCAATCCCTTCAAGATCCAAATCTTCACGCTCCCCTTTCTTGAGTGAGGCAGGCATAAGCCATGACGAGAATGGTTTCTCGGAACGTTTCACTTCCGAGTGATGTCGCTTATAGCGGGGCTTGCCGTAGCCCATTGTCTTGCCCACCCAGAAGTCGATTTCCTTGTTCCAGAATGCTTTCTCTTCAGCAGTATTGCCAAGTCGGAGATTTCGAGGCGCGCTACCGTTTTGAATAGCAATGATCAATTCTTCTTTGGTTGGGTAGCAAACTGTTCGCTCCTCCTTGGGCCATAACACTTTCCTCTCACGGATGATCTGCTCTATCGTTCTAGACCGTAGCGACTGCCCAGCCTTGATCCGAGATTCAGTGGCATATGCCCATACGTTGTCTGGGTCGCAGGCGTACCACACTCCGGTCTCGATGTTCTGGATTGGATAGAAAGTGTTTGGGCGCTGGATGCGAGTCGCTCGTTTGCTTAAATCACTGCTGACCCATACACCACGCGTGTCATCGTCGGTGTTGGAGTAAGCTTCGCTCGTCTTTTTTTTCCCTGCGAACGTGAACCCAGGATTCGCGTAGCATAGGACATACTCGTGATCGATACTGCGAAAGTACTCTTTGGAGTCATTAGCACCACTCCTTGTGCGCCAAACAAAGCCTCCGACTCGCCGCCCCTGCATAACCTTGTCCAGCAATAGCTCCAGCTTGGCCCTACTTTCATCGTTGATGCAAACCAGCATGACGCCATCCTCCGTCAGCAGATCACGGGCGATAATGAGGCGTTGATAAAGGAACTCAATCCATGTTGAGAAGCGCCATGAATCGTTCTTGTCGATGAAGCTGTCGTTATAGACGAAGTCCTTCATACCCGTGTTATAAGGCGGATCAATGATGATGCACTTCACGCGCCCAGCATGGGTCATGCGCAGGTAGCGTAGCGCGTCAAAGTTATCGCCTTCGATGATGAGATTTCTCCAGCCTTCCTCTTGGGCAGGAGGCCTACTCAGTTCCATATCAAGGTCCAGGGTGACGAAGTCAGCATTGATCGCCTTGTCTCGGTCGATCTCATTCGCTTCCCAGACGAGGCCAAACCGTGTGGCATCACGTCGGTCTCGTGCCTCCAGCAAGCGCGCCAGCTCATCCTTGGTCAGGTGATCATACTTTGATGCCATAACCTCAGCGCAGCCCTCCCTGTGGAAGATTCAGCCCGTCGGCCTGCGCAGAAGTCTTGACTCTAAAATCTATTCTGAAAAAATCGCGTTCCCAGTCATGAACACCCTGCGTGCTTCGGTCAGAACTTCGGTTGACAACCGAAGCTACATTTCCGTGCTGCGGAGCACGGAGCACGGAGCACGGAGCACGGAGCACGGAGCACGGAGCACGGAGCACGGTGTGCAGCGGTGCGGGGATTGATTTTCGTCAGAGGATCAGCGTGGCGCGGCATGAGTGGCGCGGATGGTGGGAGATGAGCGGCACGGATGCAAGGATTTACCGCCCTCTTGAAAAAGGGCCGGGACCAGGTCTATGCCAACACCGACCACCACCCCGCCCCCGGTCTTCACGACCGCAGATGCCTACGCCGACTGGATCAATAAGCGAATCGGACAGGAGGTGACGCGGCTGCGGGAGTCGCGGAGCATGACGCCGTATGCTCTGGGACTGGTCTGCGGGGTCTGTGACCAGACAATCCTGAACATCGAGCGCGGCAAATGTGATCGCGGCTATCTGACCGGCACGCTGGCACGGATCGCCTTTCATTTCGGCACCACGCTCAAAGGCCTGATCAGCTCGGCGGAAGGCTAGCGGCAGCCACTTGCCATAGCCGCAAAGAACGCAAGGAGCGCAAAGAATCAGTCCACCCCAACGAACCGGCCCCATCATTTTACCCCGACATTATTTTACCATACCTCCCCGCGTTGAATGGAACTGAGGTAGAATGATGGGGTCAAAGAACGCATCAACCGTTCCATCCTTTTGCGATCTCTGCGTTCCTTTGCGGCCATCAAGGCTTCTGCAAAGCAGCACCACCCACCCGCCAAATTCTTTTGGCTAACGAATGATTCGTTCTCTGTGGTGAAATGACCGTGAAATTCATTTTAATTCGAGATGAACCCACTCCGCCACAGCCCTGACCGCTTCTCCGATTCCCTGGAGCACCTGCCGCATCGGGTGAAAGGGATGCCACTTCGGCTCAGGGCGTTGCCGCATCCGATGAGGGCTTTGTCACATCGGGTGAAGGGGGTGCCACTTCAGATCAGGGCGTTGACGCAACCGATGAAGGCTTTGCCGCAACCGATGAAGGTTCCGTCATATCCGATGAAGGCTTTGCCGCACCCAATGAAGCGCTGGCGCTATCCGGTGAGGGCTTTGCCATATCCGATGAAGGTTCCGTCACATCCGATGAAGGCTTTGCCGCAGCCGATGAAGGTTCCGTCATATCCGATGAAGGCTTTGCCGCACCCAATGAAGGGTTTGCGCCACCCGATGCAGCTTTTTCCACCCCAACCCTAAACACCAAGACACCAACCATGCCTGCTCCGCTTACCTGGGATATGCCGAATCAAACCTATGATTCTGGCGCTTCTTGGGACGGCGTGCTGGCATCACCCCGAAAAGCCATGAACAACACGAAAGCCATCATTGATTTCAGCGGTTACTCCGCTGCCGAACTAAGCCCCATCTCCCAGGCCATCCATGACCTGATGACCCTGAATGCCGCCACCTTCACCGCGCCGCCTGTGACGATGACGGCGCTGCAAACGCTGGTGACCACCTATGATCAGAAACTCGTGGCCCGTGCCAGCCGCGCCTCGGCGGATGTGCTCGCCTTTAATGAGGCGCGCGCTACCCTAGAGGAATCTCTGGGCGTGCTGGGCAATTACAGCAGCTACGAAGGCAAGGACATTCGCGATGTCTACCCCGAGCTGCGCGACTGCGAGGCGCGGGGCGAGTTTCCGGCACTCACGTTCATCTGTCTACCC
>JBEBGU010000630.1:0-3372 GCA_040081325.1 Prosthecobacter sp. | reverse complement strand
AGCAAGCAGTGAGAGTGATTATTTACCCAAAAGTCTATCGGAATTACAGGGAATAAAAGTTGCCACCCAGATTGATCAGTAATTATAAATATTTATGATATGCAGGCACTAAGTTTTTGAAATTATGGTGAATACAGTTAAATTTTGTAGACCATGATCTTTCCTGCACTGCCCGAACTCCCAAATGCGTCCTTGCCTGCGATCTCTGTGAAACAGCAACTGCTTGGAATACGGAGATCTCTCGAACTGGCATGCCGAGAGATCGATGGTCACATCCGCTCTCTAGAACTTAAACAAGGCCCCGAGAATGAGTGCATGCTGTCACCTTTGACTAGCTCGTGTCTTTTTGAAATTCCGCCGCAGTCGTTTGAGCAGATCGCGCCTGAGGAGATGAAAAGTGATCCGGGAATGACTGAGACTCGATTGGTGATGGAAGCGAAGGCGCCAACTGCGTTGGATCCACTTCTTGAACAGGCCACGCTGGAAGAGTTGAATTCGGCTTTGTCGAAAGCCTTTGTTCAGATGGCTGGCAGAGATCGCTGGTGAAACAAAAAAGGACATGCTTTTGAGCATGTCCTTTCAAGAGGTGATCGAAATTCTTTGAGCGGCTTTAGGTCGCCATGCGGGTGAGTCGGGTGATCAAGCCTGCATGGACACCGCGTGCGGTGATGGTGGTGGCTTCGGTAATGGCTGCATAGGCAGGAGAGACGCGGCGGGTGGAGATCGTGAACGAGGCGGCTGAAGACTCCATGACCAATCTCCAGTGAAGCCCGTCGCGCGAGATTTCGAATTGAGCTGGAGAGGTGTGTGATACTTCTTTGACTACGCACTCGGGGGAAAGGCACCAGGAGACAGAGAAGGGTTTATTCTGATCCTCCGTGTCCCGAATTTCGATTCCATTACGCAATAAATGGACGTGCCTCTGAAAGGCGTGCTC
This sequence comes from Prosthecobacter sp., assembly GCA_040081325.1. Classification (GTDB taxonomy): domain Bacteria; phylum Verrucomicrobiota; class Verrucomicrobiia; order Verrucomicrobiales; family Verrucomicrobiaceae; genus Prosthecobacter. The sequence goes on along the minus strand of JBEBGU010000630.1, from coordinate 2,435 downwards.
TTCATGCTCAAAACGTGCGGCGGCTGTGTTGCTTTCGACAACGACGACTGGTTTGACATGATGCGAACCTTGTAAAAAAGGACCGAAACGACGCGGGGTTTTGAATTCGCCCTGGTTTGGCTGCGGGCCGTTATGCGCGGACCATGAGGCGAGTTCAGCACGCAGTTTAGCATGGCCATAGTAGCCGCCTGTGCCTGGATCGATCAGCAGGGCTTTTTGATTGTCCCAGACTGAGAGGTGTAAGGCATCACAGTGGCCGTGGGCGGCGATGCTGCCGAAGCCGAGCGGTGATGCATCGAGGCGCAAGAACCAGCCCTCTGTTCTCAATGCGGACACGCCACTGTCAGGATAGGTGCGCCACGGTGTACTCAGGTCGCGCTCGTGGAGCTGAGTGAGGGGTGTCGTGCCTAACCAAGATTTGAGACTTCCCTGATCTCCGGCCAGCCATTGCTGCCATTCGAGTATGGCCCTAGAGCGCTGCGTCGTCAGTGGAACGACTTGAGCATCGTCATTGTCGCCAAAATCCCAAGCCTCGATGCCTTGGCTGAGATCGAGAAAGTATCTGCCTGCAGCACATAGGCGATCATAGGCATCTCCTGCACGACAACCGACGGCTCTGGCGGCTTGCCAGGCAAGATCGAAGGCGAATAGATGGTAGTGGAGAGCCTGCTCACGTGAGCCGCCGTCACTAGCAAACTGATGCAACACCTCGCGACTCACGGCTGACCATGCGTGATCCACTGGGCAGGTGATCTTTTCCAAAGCTGGCCAGCGCTGGCCAGCAACGACTAGAGCGGCGAGCTCCCCCAACAAATGATTATTAGCCGAAGAGCCTGCGGACTTGTAGCGCCAGATCCAGGCAGCATGAATAGGGACGATGCGTTTGACCAGAGCAGATTGTGTTTCGGCTAGGCGCGTGTGCTCAGCACTTGAGCCCTTGATGGCGGCGGCGACGAGTGCGTCGAACCAAGTGAAGTTGATGAGTCTCAGTGCAGCTTCCAGGGGACTCGTCCAATTGATGCCCATGCCGGGGGGATTGCGTTCGCACCAGTCTTCGAGCCAGAGTTGCGCGGTGCGAATAGCATCTGTGTCGTGGTTCAACCAGCCGTGCATGGCGAGCCGAGTCATCTCTGCCCAGCGGTTGATTTCCCAGATCGTGCGCGCATCGGCTCCGTCAGGCAGGTGCCGATGATTCAGGCGATGCGCAGCGATGGCGGGATCAATGACGACTCCGCAAGCTGGGTCGCGATGCCAGCAGGGTGGGGCGCCGACAGAGACTTTTTTCCAGCCAAAAATTTGCCACTCACCACGCAGCAGACTCTTGGCGTCTTTAGCAAGCTGCTGCTTGATTTCCGCAGAGAAAACCTCTGGCAAAGGCAGGCGCGGCACGCTGGGATTCACGTCGTGGTGATCCAGTGCAGCGATGTCTTCAAGAAAGCCGCCCTCGGTCCAAATGCGCCACTTTTCGACCAAGCGATGACTTACCTCACGAAGGCTCATGGCCTTGAGGCGGTGGCGATACCAGGAGAGGCGTTCCCCGAAACTCATGCTGCGTTTTCTACACTCCGATGCTCTGCCCTGCACGAATAGAATCCATGGCGGCAAAAGTTAGCGCCGTGCTTTGCCGTGCTTCTGGGTAGGGCAAAGGATGTGCACTGCCACCTTTTAGAAAGCTCAGCCATGCGGCCATTTCTTCGGCGTGACCTTTGCTATTGAACTTAGCGACAGTGCGTTTGCGGCGTCGGTAAAGTGTGAGCGTCTGGAAGTTTTCACATTCGGCGACGAGGCCTGCGCCAAAGATACGGAAGCTTTCTTTCGGGAACACTGAGTCGCCCTCAGCCGAATAGATGATCTGTGCTGACGAGCCATCTTTGAATTCGATCTGCGCGGTCACGGAGTCTGAGAAGGCCTGGCGTCCGACTGTTTGAGCCGTGACTTTGACTGGGGCGCCGAGGAGGTGGCATGCATAGTCAAAGAAGTGGCACGCCTCACCCAGCACGCGCCCGCCGCTCTCTTCAAGATTCGCATACCAGTGATCTGGCGCGAGTGGCCCGGCGAAGACGTGATAGGCTAGCGTCTTCGGACCTGAGACGTTTTGCAGTGTCTTTTTTAGCTCAACCGTTGCAGGCGCAAAGCGGCGATTAAAGCCAACCATGACGCTGCCATTTGAATCAAGAATGGCGGAGTCGATAGTGGCGAGTTCGTCGCGTGTCAGGCAAAGCGGTTTCTCAACGAACAGGTGCTTTCCTGATTTCAGGCCACTCAGGATCATCGGTGCATGAAGATGATGCCGTGTGCCGATCATTACTGCACCGCCTTGTTGTTTGAAGGCTTGAGCTGAGTCCGTTTCCGCATTCGCAAATCCAAACTTTTCTTTCACATGCCGCGCGCTGAGTCCCGTGCCGTTGATGATGGTGCCGAGCGTGATCTGACCT
>JBEBGU010000629.1:0-3375 GCA_040081325.1 Prosthecobacter sp. | reverse complement strand
CAGGTGGACTCGAATGTGTCGTCGTTATCGACGGCCATTACGCCGCCGCCCTGCGCTTTCGCGATGCCCCGCGTGCCGAAAGCCGCAGCTTCGTGAATCATCTCGCGCCAAAGCATCACTTCGATCGCGTCATGATCATCTCCGGCGACCGCGAATCCGAAGTCCGCTACCTCGCCGATCAAGTCGGCATCACCGAGATCCACGCGCAGAAGAGCCCGGAGGAAAAACTCACCCTCGTCCGCGCCGAGACCGCCAAGGCCAAGACCCTCTATGTCGGCGATGGCATCAACGACGCCCCCGCCATGATGGCCGCCACCGTCGGCATGGCCATCGGCCAAAACAGCGATGTCACCGCCGAGGCCGCCGGAGTCGTCATCATGGACAACTCGCTCAAAAAGGTGGACGAGTTCATGCACATCAGCCGCCGCATGCGCGTCATAGCCCTGCAAAGCGCCGTCGGCGGCATGGCGCTCAGCCTCATTGGCATGGCCTTCGCCGCCACCGGCCACCTGAGCCCCGTCAGCGGAGCCATCGCACAAGAGATCATTGATGTACTTGCGGTGCTGAATGCCTTGCGTGCGGCATTCCCGCCGAGAGTGATTCATGATTTGTGAGGCCTTTGGGGTGGACACCCCATGGCTGGCTCAAGCACGCCGCTTTAGCAACGGAGTAGCGAATCCATCGCCACACCCCCACGCCCAAACGCATCCATGCCTACCTTTCCACCCACTGCTGCCATGACGGCAATGGAAGCCATCCGTCAGCGCCGCTCCGTGCGGAGCTACACCGCTCAGATTCTGGATCGAGCGACCGTTCAATCGCTGATCGACGCTGCTGTTCGCGCACCTACCGCGATGGATCAGGAGCCTTGGGCTTTCGTTGTCATCCAGGACCAGACTGTGCTGGATCGCCTGTCCGCGACCACCAAAGACCTCGTCCGTGTGGAGGCACAAAAGAGTGAATCGCCATCCTCTGGTCATCTGCTGGACATGGCGAACAATCCTCATTTCCACATCTTTCACCATGCCCGCACGCTTGTCGTGATCTACGGCAAGTTCACGGGTGCCTTCGTCGAAGCCGACTGCTGGCTTGCCGCTGAAAACTTCATGCTCGCAGCCTGCGCTGAAGGTCTCGGCACCTGCGTCATCGGTTTTGCGGTGGAAGCACTGAACACACCCGAGTGGAAGGCTGAACTCAAGATTCCTGAAGCCATGACGGCCATCGCGCCGATCATTGCCGGCACTCCGGCAAGCGAAGAAGGGCCAACGCATCGCAAGCCGCCTGAAATCCTCTTTTGGCAGTGAAGCCATGGCCAAGAAGACCTCGCTGCCGCTGTCCAAAGTCTATCGTCTCATCGAGCCGGGGCCGGTGGTGCTGCTCTCCACGGCCAGCGGCAAACACACCAACATCATGACGATGTCCTGGCACATGATGATTGATTTCGAGCCGCCACTCATCGCCTGCGTCGTCAGTGATCGCGGGTTTACGTTTGATATCCTGAAAGAGACAAAGGAGTGCGTTATCAACATCCCAACCGTCGATCTGGCCAAGCAAGTCGTCGCCTGTGGTAACGTCTCCGGACGTAAGGTTGATAAGTTTGCCAATTTCGGTCTCACACCAAGCATGGCTGCCAAGGTGCGGGCACCGCTCATCGCTGAGTGTTTCGCCAATCTCGAATGCCGCGTGATCGACACCGGGCAGGCCAAGAAATACAACATCTTCATCCTCGAAGTCGTGGCTGCATGGATCGACCGCTCCCGGAAGCATCCACAGACGATCCATCATCAGGGCTACGGGAAGTTCGTGGTGGATGGAGAGACGATCAAACTGCCATCCAGGATGCGATGAGGAATGCTTTTTGAATCCTGGAGGTAAATGGGGAACACGCGGAGCCAGAGGACGATGGGGTCTTCGCCCCATAGCGAAACGAGCATCTCCGCATGTAGGGGATGTGGGATCAAACTCGTTCATTCCATGCCTCAAGCCTTGTCGGTCGCTACCGCGATCCTGACCATGGCCTCCTGCGTCGGCAAAGGCACGCGTGAAATGGCGGCGAATGCGGTGCCGGTGCCTGCGAGGTGGCAGCAGGGATCTTCTTCTAAACCACTCGATGTGGCGCTGTGGTGGAGGCGGTTTCGTGATCCCGTGTTGAATGACTTGATCACAGATGCGTTGCAATCGAGTCCGACGGTACGTTCGGCCTTGGAGAAGGTGACGGAATATCGGGCGCGGCGTGGGGTGGAGTCGGCGAACTTGTATCCATCACTCTATGCTAATCAATCGGGTCGCGGCGCACGCACCAAGAGCGGCGTCACGGACATCATCACCACGAGCGAGAGCTACAAGGCCTCGTTCGATATGAGCTGGCAGGTGGATTTGTTTGGGAAGCAGTTTCAGACGCTCAAAGCGGCCACGGCGGACCTCGAACAGATCGGCGAGAATTTCTACGGAGCGCAGGTCACGCTCGCGGCGGATGTGGCGACGGCATATGTCGCGCTGCGTTCGGCGGAGGCGCAGTTGAGCGTGGTGCAGCGCAGTCTCGGCACGCGGGGTGAAACGGTGCAGCTCACGCAATGGCGCGAGCAGGCGGGCACGGGCGATGCGCTCGATACGCAGCGCTCTATCAGCACGCTGGAGCAGGCGCGGGCCTCCATGCCTGCGCTGCAACTCAGCGTCGTGCAGAGCAAAAATCAGCTCGCGTTGCTCTCGGGTCGCACACCGGGTTCGCTGGATTCGCGGCTCGCGGGCTCGCGTCGCGTGCCGGAGATGATTTCGCGCATCGCGGCCGGTGTTCCCGCCGAGGCGTTGCGTCAGCGACCCGATGTGCGTGCGGCTGAGCATGCGCTGGAGGCCGCGTTTGCCCGCACGCAGTCAGCAAAGCGTGCGCGGCTGCCTTCGCTGAATCTGAGCGGCTCCATCGGCATTGATGCACTTAAGGCTGGGAATATCTTTTCGCCTGAAGCCGCCATCGCGAGCATTCTTGCTGGTTTGGCAACGCCGGTGATCGATGCAGGCCGTATTCGGCAAAACATCCGCGCGGTGAGCTCACGCGAGCGACAGGCGCTCATCGCGTATGAGGCCACCGTGCTCACAGCGCTCGCCGAGGTCGAAAACGCGCTCGCTGCCGTGCGTCGCTATGCCGAGCAGCATCGCATCGTCGAAAAAGCTGCCGCTGCTGCGCGAGAGGCTGTCACGCTCGCGGCTTGGCAATACGAGGCCGGTCAGGTGGATCTGCTCGTGTCGCTCGATGCTCAGCGCACGCTGCTCACGCTGGAGCAGCAGGAAGTCACCACCACCGCGCAGAGCGCCAATGCCTGCGTGCAACTCTACAAGGCCCTCGGCGGAGGTTGGTCGCCCTGTTGACATGAAAACCTC
>JBEBGU010000628.1:0-3386 GCA_040081325.1 Prosthecobacter sp. | reverse complement strand
TCTTTGGCCAGTCGATCAATGTTCGGCGTCTGGTAGCCCTGCGCTCCGAAGCAGCTCACGTCGGCGTAGCCCATGTCATCCATGTAGATGACCACGATGTTGGGCGTTGCGGAAAAAAGGCTGCCCGTGAGCAGCAGGCTGAAGATAGGACTTATGAGACGCATAGGACCTATCGAACGAAGATGGACACGCTGTTATGTCAGGAAGTCACGCGACTACTTCTTCACGACCTGATAGCTGTCCTTGCTGTCTTTGATGATCCAGCCTGCGGACTCCAGTTCCTTGCGCGCCACATCGGCAGCGGGCCAGTCTTTGGCTAGCTTGGCCTGCCAGCGCGCTTCCGCGAGTGCGGCAATCTCGGCGGGCACTGCGGCTTCTTCGGCCTCTGCGGGTAGTTTTAGGCCCACGGCCTCCAGCATGAAATGCAGTCCACTCCAGGCTTGCTGAGCTTCTTCGGCAGACAGTGTGGCCGCTTTGGTTTTGTTGATCGTGCTAAACATGGCTCCCAATGCGCCAGGCACATTCAGGTCGCTGTTGAGTGTTTCCCATGCTTCGACAAATGGGCCTGGAGCCAGTGTTTCGTTCTTTGCTTGATCGCCCAGGGCTTTCTCAAACTTCGCCAGCTTTTGCAGGGCTTGGCGGGCGGCATCTAGCGAATGAAAAGTGAAATTCAGCGGCGCGCTGTAATAGCCGCTGATCAGCACATAGCGGACTTCATCGGGCGAGTAGCCGCGCTTTTGTAGATCCTCCAGTGTGTAGAGATTGCCCAGGCTCTTGCTCATCTTGCCGCCATCGACCATCAGATGCGTGACGTGGAACCAGTGATGCGCAAACTTGCCATGTGTGGCGCAGCAGCTCTGGGCGATCTCGTTTTCGTGATGCGGAAAAATCAGGTCCACTCCGCCGCTATGGACATCAAAGTCCTCGCCCAAATATTCTAGTGCCATCGCACTGCATTCAAGGTGCCAACCGGGGCGGCCTTCACCCCATGGACTCGGCCAAAAGTTCTCGCCATCCTCAGGCTTGCGGGCTTTCCAGAGAGCGAAGTCTGCCAGGGAGTCCTTGCTGTATTCATCACTGTCTGTCGCATTCGAGGCGACGGTGGCACCGAGCCTGAGTTCCCGATCTTCCAGATGTGAAAGGCGTCCGTAATCTGCAAACGATGCCACTTTGAAATACACGCTGCCGTCACCGGTCACATAGGCATGGCCGCGTTTGATCAGTGTCTCGATCATCCTGACCTGATGCGGGATGTGTGTCACCGCGCTCGGTTCCACATGCGGTGGCAGTAGATTTAGCGAGGCGCAGTCGGCGTGAAATTTCTCCGTCCAGTAGCGGGTGAAGTCGGTCAGTGTTTGTCCTGCTTTTTGAGAGTCGCGGATCGTCTTGTCATCCACGTCCGTGAGATTGCGCACATGTAGTGTCGGCGTGCCGCCCATCTCCACCACACGGCGAAACACATCCTGCGCCACAAAGGTTCGGAAGTTCCCGATGTGCGCGGGTCCATACACCGTCGGACCGCAGCAGTAGAAGCGCAGCGTCTTGCCATCGAGTGGCGTAAGGGCGCGGGATTCGCGGGTCAGGGTATCGTGGAGAGTCAGTGCCATGGGGGCGCGAAGATGCCGAAGCTGAGGCACTGAGCAAGAGGAGAGCGCTCTTTGAGAATCTACGCGTCTCTCAGCGGCACGACTTTCTTATCCAGATCATGGCTGGCATGAATCCGCCGCACCGTGCCACTGCGTGAGCGCATGAGAATGCTGTGCGTCTCGACTCGATGGCCGATGAGCTTCACGCCTGGCATCAGCGGACTATCGCTAATGCCGGTGGCGCAAAACAGCGCGCTATCACCCTGCACGAGATCGTTGCAGCGCCAGACGGCGGTCATCTCCTCAGGACTCACCTGCGCGGCCACTTCAGCGCGGTGCTCTTCATTATGAAACCACATGCGCACATCCATGTCACCGCCCAGACATTTGAGAGCTGCGGCAGCCAACACAGCCTCAGGACTGCCACCCATGCCGACATACATGTCCACGCCGCTTTCCGGCAATGAGGGAGCCACTGCGGCTGCAATATCGCCATCAGTGATCATGCGCAGTGCCGCTCCGGTCGCGCGCACTTGCTGGATGATTTCAGCATGGCGCGGGCGATCCATCGTCACCACCACCACATCACGCACATGTTTATCCAGCGCCTTTGCGATGAAGGCGATCACCTCGCTCAAAGGCATATCGAGCAGACAGCGATCTCCTTCTTTTTCTAAAGCACGCTTCACAGCCGGGCCATACGCTAGCTTATGGCAGTAAAAGCTCGGGATGTGTTTCATGGCCGATGGCGAGCCTTCAGGCACCTGCGCCGCTGCCATGACCGAGATGCTGTTGGGCATTCCTTTAGCGATGTTTGACGTGCCATCGATCGGGTCCAAAGCGATGTCGAATCGAGGCGAACCCGGCTTCCATGTGCCGAGATGCTCACCGACAAAAATGCCTGGTGCATTGTCCTTGATGCCTTCACCGATCACCACTTTCCCGCAGACGTCCAGGATGTCGAAGACGCCATAGATCGCGCTGCACGCGGCGGCGTCGGCCAGCTCCTTTTCACCACGACCTAGCCAGTGGATGGATTGCAGAGCCGCATTTTCCGTGGCTCGGACAAATTCAAATTCGAGCAGACGTTCCAGATCGAGAGGACTGCGCAGGGGTGGTAGGCTGGTGGACATGGTTAGATTATTATAAAAGCGCATCTGGTGAGAGAAGGGAAGTGTCGAGAATGCACATCTTCCTATTTCTCTTCATGCAATGGAGAAATGTCGTGCATCCACCCACCGTTTCATCTCATCGTCTGCCAATCATGAAGCCTATCTTATTCGCCCTCACACTCGCCGTTGCTGCCCAAGCCGCTGAACCCATCACGATCAAACTTTGGCCGCAAGGCGCAGCCGAGAAGCCCGGCGTGAAGATCGGCCCAGAAGAAGAACTGCAAAAGGGCGATGGAATCAAGCGCGTGACCAACGTCACCGATCCCACGATCACCATCTACAAGCCCGAAAACGCCAACGGCACCTCCGTCCTCGTTTGCCCTGGCGGTGGTTATGGCATCCTCGCCATCGAGCACGAAGGCACCAAAGTTTGCGAATACCTGAACACCCTCGGCGTGACCGGTGTGCTGCTCAAATATCGCGTCCCAAAGCGCGATCCCACGGACCCAAGCCGCGAACCACTTCAAGACGCGCAGCGCGCCATCGGCATCCTGCGCCATCGCGCTGCTGAGTTCGGCCTCAAAGCAGATCGCATTGGCATCCTCGGCTTCTCTGCCGGGGGCGAACTCGCCGCCTTCGCTGCCATGAAGAGCGATCCCGGCCAAAAAGACGCCGCCGATCCCATCGA
>JBEBGU010000627.1:0-3391 GCA_040081325.1 Prosthecobacter sp. | reverse complement strand
TTACAAGGCTCAGGCAGTGTTCGCGTTGGTCACTGCGCCAAAGATGGCCGCATGTGGCGGAACCGTTTCCATCAGCCACTTCAGGCGCAAAAAAGTCCACTGACTGGGTTCGCGGGTGACGAAAATGTTTCATCCCACTCCTTGGCTCGGCATCTCGTATGACGGATACCTGAAGCGAAAGTTAGAGACAGCGCTTCCCAATCAGAAGCACCCTCAATCCCCTCCTGGTTCTGACTGGCAAATGACAACGTCCCCTCAAACACACCCCAATCCATGAAGAACTATCTATTATCAGTAATGCTCCTGTTACTCGGCATGGGAGCAGGCGCCCGAGCTGCGAACCTTGAGACGTCTAACTTCGGCAATGGGCTGACTCTCTCTGGCGGCACCACAGCTCTCTCCAATGGCACGATTCGCTTTGGATACTTTCCAGACGGATTCGACTTCGCCTCAAACGCTGGGACTTCTCGACCCCTGGATTCTTCGAGTTGTTACTTAGTTATGTCACGACCACGAGTTACGAAGGCCGTCCTTTTGATTCCACCTCAGGAACCACGCTCGACACGTCCACGGCAGACCTTGTCGGTGAGAAAATTTACGTCTGGATACTGAACAACACCACAGCCGCATCAGCGAATCAGCAGGGCATCTTTTCGACGAATGCTCGCTGGACAGACGCTGATGAATTTGATCCGACGACGCGTGTATCCATCGATAGCGGTGCCCCAGCTCTCACCGCCCACATCGGTCAGCTTGCGACAGGTGCAGACATCGGAGGCGGGGCAAATTCTCATGTGCTCCAGCTTGCCGGGGTGATCGCTCCTTCCAACGTCATCGCCTCGCGCACACCTGTAGGCGCTAACATTTATGTCGGTACCCCTGTGACCTTCAGCTACACGGCGGCTGGCGATGCGCCATTCACTCAGAAATGGTACAAGACCGGCAGCGCCACCATCCTCGGCACGGGCCCCACCTTCACCATCGCCACACCTCAGATCGCGGACAGTGGTACTTACTATGTGGAAGTCAGCAACTCGGCTGGCCCTGCAAACTCTAACAATGTCAGTCTGAACATGCTTAGTCCCATCGCCGCATTCGCCGATCATCCGGACACGCAGGCGGTGAAAGTTGGCAGCAACGTGACCTTCAGCATCACCGCCACCGGCTCCGGCACGCTGGCTTACCGTTGGCTTAAAGGCGCAGCTGCGGTCGCTGGTGCCACCACAGACACACTGACGCTGTATGGAGTCAGCCTGACGGAAGCGGGACTCTACCGTTGTGAAGTCAGCAATGTGGTCGCTGGAAAGCCCTACAAAGTGCTGAGCAACCAGGCCCTCCTCACCGTTGTTCAGGACAACATCCCTGCCACGCGCGTCGTCGCCAAGGAGAGCGCTACGGGCTTCATCACACTGACCCTCAATTACGCCGAGACGGGTGTTCTTGCGGCGAACAAAGCCACGCTTCAGTGGAAAAAGAACGGTGTCATCATCGCGGGTCAGATCACGAAGACACTGAAGGTCACTCCGCTGGCCGTCTCCGCTGCGCCTGTGATTTACACTTGTGAGGTCCAGGCTGCTGGTGTCGCCAGCGCGGTCGTCGGTGCCTCCACGGAGTTGATCGTCGTGAACCAGGCTCCCCTGATCACGAGTCCGTCCACTTTGAATATGCCAGACGGTAAGGTCGGCGAGCCTTACAGCTTCCAAGTTCCGGTCGATGCCACGCTCACGCGCACGCCGGGCACTTATACTGCTGTCGGTCTTCCGACGGGCCTGGTGATCAACAAGCTCACCGGCCTCATCAGCGGGCGTCCGCTGGCGGCGACAGCAGCGGGTAAAACCGCCAAGATCACCATCACCGCCGCGAACGGCGTGCTGCCAAACGCGACGGCTATCGATGAGATCGTCATCACCGGCATTGCCAGCAATCTCGTCGGCACCTGGTCCGGCCCGATCGAGCGCGGCAATCTCAGCCAGAATCTTGGAGGTCGTTTCGACATGACCATCACCAGCACGGGGGCCGTTTCTACTGGAAAGATCACCCTCGGCACCGCAGTCCACAGCTTCGTCGGAGGCTTTAGCTTTGATTCACTCAACAACGTCCACACCGTCACCTTCAGCGTGCGCCGCGCTATCAATCAGCCGCCTCTCCAGGTGAGCTTCAACCTTGCAGGGAACGTGCTGACGGACGGTGTGATCAGCGATGGCACAGACCCCCTGGCCTTCGAGGGTTGGCGTAGCATATGGCTGGCTTCTCCGGTCGTGTCGAATGCGGTCGGCTACGTCGCCCGTTACCACATGCTCACAGAGTTGGCAGACGTGCTTGACCTCGGTGATCTCGGCATCCCCCAGGGTAAAGGCTATGCCAGCTTCAGCGTGGCCAAAGACGGCAAGTTCACTTTTGCTGGTAAGCTTGCAGACGGTGAGACCATCACCTTTGCCACCTACATGGGGCCGACCGGTCAGGCATTCCTGTTCCAGACACTCCTCTACAAGAGCGTGGCCAAAGGCTCCCTGCTCGGCAAAATCAGCATCGACTCCAAAGGCAATGCGGATGCAAATGACAACACCCTCTCGGGTGATGCCGACTGGAACCGCCCGCCCAACAGCGTCAGCAATACGCTTTATGCGGCTGGCTTTGGCCCAGTGAGTCTCGCCATCGCTGGCGGTGCCTATGTGGCTCCTGTCAGCACCGTTGCCATTCCGAAAGTCCTGCTGAACCTCACCCCAGGCACCAACAATGCCGAAGTCGTCATCACGGATGCCAACCTGGAAGATCCTGAAACGGACACGGACGACATCATCGAGACAGCCACCATCGCCGCTGCCAGCAAGATCACAGTGGGTAACACCAACACGCTAGGCATCACCATGACTGGCGTGCCTGCCACTGGAGCCATCTCCGGCAACATCAAGCCAGCCACGAAATTGGAGAAGCTCGAAGGGCTGGTCGTCCCAGTGAACGGTGAACTGCTCGGCGTCGGCTTCTTCCTCACAGACGACGCCTCCTTTCAGCCTGTGCGCAGGCTCTCAGGTTCCTTCACTCTCAGCGAGAAGCCTGCGCCGTGATCTGAGTTGCGGGATTTGATTTAACTCCAAGGAGCGCCGGAAACGGCGCTCCTTTTTGTTACGCCGAGAAGCAGGATTGAAAATGGTTCGTGATGGTTGAGAACCCTCAACTCTCCACTCGGCTTCACAGTGCCTTGTCCAGGAAAAGCTGTTCTTCCGGCAGAAGCAGGCTGCGGTGCAGTGTCTCGGCGATTTGGAAACCGGCTCCCATCTGACCGTCTGCGGCCAGCAGCCCAGCCAGAACCGCTTTCTGGCCATGAGTCAGAAAACTCTCGCGGGATTGGACCTCGGCCAGCATCTCTTTCAGTCGCGACAGGTCACGCAGG
>JBEBGU010000626.1:0-3395 GCA_040081325.1 Prosthecobacter sp. | reverse complement strand
GTCCCAGGTGGCAGATGCCTGATCCCAAGTGATGGAGTCGTCGTCCCAGGTCTGTGCAGCAGTCGGCATGGCGCAGATCGTGCCGGATTTGCAGGAGACGGTCTATTGGCAGACCTGCCAATACCAGACGGGCAGCCAAGGCTTGCGCTGACGCAGGCGGGCGGCATCATCACCACCATGCGTGGACTGCCCGATCCGAAGAGCCCTGATACCCTGCTGTGGAATGGCAAACGCCTGCGCCTCACTCAGCCCTTCCTCATCGGCCGTGCCGCGGACAGTGACCTGATGCTGGATGATGCTGAGGCCTCCCGCCGACACGCGATGCTGTTTTATCATGAGGCAGACTGGTGGCTCAGTGACATGGGCAGCCGCAATGGCGTGCGGGTGAACGGCGTCCGCCTGCACCACACCCGCCGCCTGCGTAGTGGAGACGAGCTGCGAATCGGCGCGCAGAAGCTCACCTTTCAATCTGCGGAAACAGCCGCACAGCGCAGCACGCGGATGCTGGGCGCGACAACGAAAGTCGCTGCTGATGGTCAGGGTAAATCCACCCCCGGCGCGGTGGTCTGCGAGCTGATCGTCGCCGCTGCGAATGGTGAGATACTGGAGGGGGACAAGGCCGCGCGCTGGTTCTTCGGCAAGACCCTGGAGCGCCCGCCCGGAGCCGCGCACAGCTTTCTGCCGCAGGCCGTGCGTGTGTGGCTACAGCGCCTGTCTGCGGACGATCAGGCGGGCAGTGCGGCGCTGGAACTGCAAGAGGTGGACCGGCGTGTCGTCGTGACACTTTGCCGCTGCAATGCCGGACGCTACTTCCTGTTAGTCCGTGAGGATTCCGAGCAGGTGGCCACCCAGCGCCTGCAATCGCTCGGCCTAACCGCCCGTGAGGCTGAGGTGATGCACTGGGTCTGCGAAGGCAAGACCAACCCCGAGATCGCCGCCATCCTCAGCGTGACCACCCACACGGTGAACCGCCACATGGAGCACATTTTCACCAAGCTCGGCGTGGACAACCGCCAGCGCGCCATCCTCACCGTGCTGGAGCGGCTGGCAGTGTGACTCGGTGGCTGGCTGGCACGGGCCGGGGGCGGCCCTTCTCCTTGTTGGCGAGAAGATCAGTGCAGATGTGGCGTTGAGGTAGGACTATGAAATCTGCACTCCTGACCACCCTTGCCGTGTTTGCCTTGTCTCCGATTTGGGCACGGCAGCCGAATGTTGTTTTCATCTTGGCTGATGACCTCGGAATCGGTGATCTCGGCTGCTACGGGCAGACGAAGATCAGGACGCCGAACTTGGATCGCATGGCGGCTGAGGGCATGAAGCTGACGCGGCATTACTCGGGCAATGCGGTCTGTGCGCCATCGCGCTGCGTACTGATGACTGGGCTGAATCCTGGCCATGCTTTTATTCGTGACAATCGAGGCGTGGCGGACAGTGCCCGCGTGAAGAAAGAGGGTGGCAAGCCAGAAAACGAGGGGCAGTTTCCCATCCCGGCTGTCACCTACACGCTGGCTGAATCCTTCGCTGACCGTGGGTATGCGACCGGAGGCTTTGGCAAGTGGGGACTCGGCGGCCCAGACACCACAGGTGAGCCTTTGAAGCAGGGTTTTAAGCGCTGGTTCGGCTACAACTGCCAGGGCGTGGCGCACAATTTTTATCCCGTCTATCTTTGGGACAACGACAAGGCCATCGACCTGAAGAACCCCGCTTTTCCATCGAGTGATACCTTCAAGCCCGGTGAAGACCCGACGAAGCCGGAGAGCTACAAGCGCTTTCAGGGCACGGAGTACTCAGCCGATCTGATCGCCGAACAAGCGTTGCGTTTCGCCCGTGAAAACAAGGATAAACCGTTCTTCCTTTATTGGCCGACGACGGTGCCGCATCTAGCGCTGCAAGTGCCAGACGACTCTCTGAGTGAGTATCAGGGCAAGTGGGAAGACCCACCCTACAAAGGCGGTAAAGGCTACCTGCCACACTTCGCTCCACGCGCGGCCTATGCGGCGATGATCACGCGCATGGATCGCGAAATCGGTCAGCTCATGACACTGATCAGCGAGCTAGGACTCGATGAAGACACGATCTTTGTTTTCACCTCAGACAATGGATCACTCAATGGAACTCACGCCGGTCTAGCCGGGACTGATGCGGCCTTCTTTAACTCCGCCATGGGGCTGCGAGATGGCAAGGGCACACTCTATGAAGGTGGTATCCGAGCACCAGGCATCGTGCGCTGGAAAAGTAAGATCAATGCAGGTGGCACGTCAGATCGCATCACAGGTTTTGAAGACTGGATGCCGACGCTGCTCGAACTCATCGGAGCCAAAGACAAGACGCCAGCCAAGCTGGATGGCATCAGTTTTGCGCAAACTCTGATGGGCGAAAAGCAGTCCGAGCGCGAATTCATGTATCGCGAATTTCACGGCTATGGTGGACAGCAAAGCCTGTACATGGCGAACTGGAAGCTGATCAAAATGGGCCTCAGTCCAGGCAAGGGCAAAGCCAAATCAAAGGTGGAGCCGCTACAACTCTACGACCTGACCGCCGACCCCACAGAGAGTCAAAACGTGATGGCGCAGCATCCAGAAGTCGTCGCCAAGATGGAGGCGATCATGAAAACTCAGCACACGCCAAGTCCTGATTTTCGTCTGCCTGCTTTGGATCGGTGAGGGTCGCTACGCAGCTTGTTCAGTGGAGTGATCCGTCGGCTCATTTTCAGGCACTTCGGCCATTTCTTCCTCAGGCTCTGTCGATGCCGCAGCGACATCTGGTACTTCAACCTTGGGTTCTTTAGCTTTGGCCGCCTCCGTTTCGAGCTTGCCATCGGGCGTGAATTTCATGCCGACAGATTTCGCTGCTTCAGCCGCTGGACCACCAAAGCCGAGGAGCATGGCCACTTCGTCCTGCATTTGAGCTAGCTCGTCGAGACGAAGCTCTGGGTCGCGGATCATGAAGACCTCACCGGTCTTTTTGTTTTCGTAAAAGAGCATCCGCCCAGCCTCGGTTTCCTTGGTGGCTGTGGGAGTGAGGATGCGCTTCCGCTCAAGCATCAGCACGAGAATGTAGCGGGCGTTTTCCGTCGATGTTTCGTCTTCTTCAACGAAACGCTGGAGCAGGGCTGCGGCACTTTCCTTGCTAGTTACTTCAGGCTTGGCCTCGACAAGGGTGGGCGAGTAAAGGGTCTTCCAGTCGGCGATGGGCTTGCGCTCGCTGAGTTCCTGTTTCCAGGCTTCGACAGAAATGTCACGCCGTGTGTAGCCACTCGTTTCTGGATCAAAGTAGATGGCCGTGTGAAAGGTTTCTCCCTCGACAAAGGGCCGCTCCGAAAGGGCACATTGGTGGGAGCGTGAGCGAATGGACCAGTTTTGAATCATGACGGATGGGAGGTGAAAAATGACAAG
>JBEBGU010000625.1:0-3396 GCA_040081325.1 Prosthecobacter sp. | reverse complement strand
GTACACGATTAGCAGAACTAAGGCGATGAGCTTCTTCCATTTAGTGAAGCGCCCATGCACATCCGCAGGATGGACAAAACTCCGCGAGCCATCGGTGTGAATGGTCGAAAGTGTGTCCAGCGTGGGGTTCTTCATGTCAGCCTTACTTCTTCAGCGGAGTGTCGGCAGAGAGGGTGAACGGCTCACCCTGCTGGTGTTTGCTGAGGATAAAAGCCAGGACTTCGACGACTCGGTGGATGCC
Organism: Prosthecobacter sp.; assembly: GCA_040081325.1. Classification (GTDB taxonomy): domain Bacteria; phylum Verrucomicrobiota; class Verrucomicrobiia; order Verrucomicrobiales; family Verrucomicrobiaceae; genus Prosthecobacter. The sequence goes on along the minus strand of JBEBGU010000625.1, from coordinate 3,155 downwards.
GAGCTGAGGTTCCCAAGGCGGCATGCCTTTGGTTAAATCAGGTGCGCCTTTGCGGACGATGGTGAGGAGCTGTGTTGGGTTGTTACCGTGCTTCCACTCCTGATCGTTGAGTGGCAGGCCTGGTAGCTTGGCTCCGGCGATTTTAGCACTCATGTCAGGGGCGTGGCAGGCGATGCAGGTGGCACTGTAGGTGGCGGCTCCAGCGGCGACGATCTTGGGGTCTTTCGACATGGCCCAGAGCGAGTCATCACTGATCATCTCCAATTCCTTTTTCTGATGATCCGCGATTTTTGCCATCGCCGTGGCGATTTCTTTTTCATCCGACATACCGATGCCAAACTGATAGTAGCCGACCCAGCAAACGACGAATGCGACCATCATGATGTACCAAGTGAAGAGCCACCAGTTGGGCAGTTTCTGGTCATACTCCTGAATGCCATCATAGGAGTGGTCACGGAGTACGGGCTCGGAGTCAGTGGGGCGATTTGATTTCATGCGTGGGAGCGTCTGAACCAAAGGACAACAGATGGCATGTGGCTGCTCCTCGTGGGTTGTTCATCCACGGACGGATCTTGTGCGTGATGATATGAATCGGCTTTTTTCGATTCACTGGACACTTGCTCTCATGGCAGGCTGCGCTTCCTGTCTTCACCCATGAGTTCCCCCGAATCCCAGCAAGCTCCCCTTGGCGTTTTTGACTCCGGCGTCGGTGGCTTGACCGTCGTCCGCGCGCTGCGTGAATTGCTGCCCAATGAGTCCATTGTCTATCTGGGTGATACGGCGCGCGTACCTTATGGATCCAAGTCCCCAGACACCATTCGTCGCTTCTCGGTGGAGGACGCGCACTTCCTTGTCGGGCATGGAGTCAAGGCGGTGATCGTCGCGTGCAACACCGCTACAGCTCATGCCCTGCCACTGCTTCAGGCAACTTTTCGTGTACCTATCATTGGCGTGCTCGAGGCGGGTGTGGAGGCCACGTTAGCTGACCCAAACTGCGAGCGTGTGGGCATCATCGGCACAGCGGGCACGATTCGCAGCAGTGCCTATCAGTATGCGCTGGCCATGCGTAAGCCGAGCCTGCAAATCCATGCCATCGCCACGCCACTGCTCGTGCCCTTTGTCGAAGAGGGCTGGACGGATCACGCTGGGTTGAAACTTGTGCTCAAGGAGTACCTCAATCCGCTTCTGGCTAAAGGCATGGACACCCTTGTACTCGGCTGCACGCACTACCCGCTGCTCATGCCGGTGTTGCAAAAGATGCTCGGTAAAAAAGTCCGCCTCGTGGACAGTGCTAGCACCTGTGCTGCGCATACCAAGCGTGTGCTGGAAGAGCAGCATCTTCTCCGCACAGCTCGCAGCAAGCCGACTTTGGAAATCTTTTTGACCGACCTCTCTGAGCAGGCTGAAGCCATGACCAAGCGCTTCTTGGGCACCGATTTCGGTAAGGTGAAAAAAGCGACGCTGTAATCAGTCCCTGGCCTTTAGCACGCCGACCATGTCGAGCTTGCGCAGCATGCGACTCACGACCCAGAAACAGAGTCCGGCGGCACTCATGACGACGAGCACCGCTACGCTGTAGGTGCGGGCGCTGATCATCAGCGGCAGGCGCACGGTTTCGGTGCTGATGGCGCTGATGATGAAGTTGGCAAGAGCCCGCCCAAAGAGCAGTCCTAGAGGTAACGCTGCGAGTACCAGTAAGGTGAGTTCACCGAGCAGCACGCCGCCGATCTCACGCTGGGTGAAGCCGACGACGCGGAGCGTGGCTAGATCACGACTGCGCTCACTCAGGGCGATGCGGGCGCTGTTATACACGACTCCAAAGGCGACGATGACTGCCAGGATGAAGTACAGCCGCCGAATGATGCCGATGCTCTCACCTGTGGTATTGCGAAAGGCGGTGAGCTGATCTTTTTTCACCATGGTGACGGCGATTCGTGGCGTCTTTTTGACCTCCTGCATGAACTCAGTCCAGTGTGAATTATCCACACTCAAATAGGCACCGTTGATTGATGGGCCTTCACGCATCAGGCGGCGCAGCGCATCCAGATCCATGTAGGCTGACACGCCGGTGAAGTCCTGCATGAGTCCGCGGATGGCCACGCTGTGATTCGGGCGCTGGCCCTCCAGCACGGAGACTTGCACCTCTTCACCCAAGCGCGCGCCGAGCACTTCAGCGAGCTTGTCGGACATGACGAGGCCTTCATCAGGCAGATCAATTCTGCGGCCTTGGATGTCGAGCAATCGGTTGAGCTGACTGTGCTTTGGCAGGCCGGTGATAGCGAGCTTGCGCACATGATGTCCGAAGCGAATGCGCGCCTGAACGGCGCGGATCGGTTCGGCATAGGTGACGCCTGGCAGGTGCTCCAGATCATGCAGCGCAGCTCCTGATCCAGGCTCGCTGAGAAAGGCCACGACGTCCTGCCGCTGCACATCATTCCACTGATAGGTGAGCAGGTGATCAATGCTGTCCTGCATGGACCCCGGCAGCACCATCAGGCCTGTGGCCAGTGCAAGACCGGCCATGGTGAAGACGGACTGCCAGGGCCTGCGCTCGATGTTTCTCAAGGCCATGCGGAAGGATGGTGTGAACCAGCGTGTGAGTCCGGCGCGCTCCAGGAGACTGGGTTTGAAATCAGTCGGAGGCTCAGGCCGCATGGCCTCTGCGGGTGGCAGTTTCACAGCCATCCACACGACACTGAGCACGCCGATCATGGAGGCCACGGCACTGACCACGAGTGCGGTGCCGACGGCGCTCCAGTCCATGATGAAACGCAGCTCGGGGAAGCGGAAAAACAAGTGATACATGTTGATCAGACTGCCGCCCATGTAGCGCCCAGCGAGTCCGCCGAGGGTGGAGCCGACGACGACGATGACGAGTGCAAAGCTCAGGTAATGCCGCCCGACCTGCCATGATGAATAACCCAGCGCTTTGAGCTGGGCGATCTGCTCTCTTTGTAGCCTAACTAAACGTGCCAAAACCGAGTTCACCATGAATGCGGCCACGCTCAGGAACACCACGGGATAGACGAGTGACAGCGCGTGCAGCACTCGCAGCTCATCTTCTAATCGTGAGGCTCCACCATGATCTCGGCGTGTATAGGCACCACCTGCGCCGTAGCGATTGAGGAGCTGATCGAGCGACTCGATGACTGGCC
>JBEBGU010000624.1:0-3396 GCA_040081325.1 Prosthecobacter sp. | reverse complement strand
TTGAGCGAGCGGAGGAGGAGCGAGGCGCGGTCGGGCTCGGAGCGGAAGCCTTTGTCGGTGGTGGCGGACTCGACGAGGCAGATGCCGGTGAGCTGGCAGGCGGAGCCGATTTCAAAATTGGGTGCGTTTGATCGTAGTAAGAAAGCGCGGATGGGAGTGCCTGCGGCGGTGAAGCGCAGCTCGAAGCCATCTGATGTGCGGAAGACATCCTGAAGCACGGCGGGTGTGGTGAGATGAACGAGATCGGCATCATGTGAGCCGTTTTGGAATTCCCTGAGCGATACACGGACCGCCTCGGGTGAGTCAGCAGGCTCGGTGCTGAGCAAGAGCGCATCAGCCAGCGAGGCACTGAACCCTGCCATGATGGGAAAGCCGATGATCTCAGCGAAATGACCCGGCGTGAGATCCGTCGGCGTGGTCAGTCGGATAGCGATGGAGGGTGATTGCTGCGGCTTCTGTGGCTCGTCTTTTGGCACGTCGCGTGGTGGCGGTGGTGGGGTGGAGTCACGGAGGAAAACACGACCATCTGGGAATGCCGCGAGCACGGTGCCACGAATGCGGGCACGGTGTTGTGGCTCATCAGCAGAACCAAAGGGCAGCAGTGCGGCGACGGAACTGATGGGCAGCGAATCGGCAGCAGGTGGTGCTTGGACCACTTCGACATCACTCCAATCGGTAACGCGCAAATAGGGAAACACGAGCTGACGGCGATCATTGATACCACCGGCTGCGAGGGCTGTGATGCGCAGGCGTGAATCAATTAGAGTGGGGGCAGATTCCAGAGAGGCATCGACCCGGACTTCGATCACGCGACTGTCGATGGTGAGGCGCAGGAGTGAGCGGTTTTCATCCAGCGGAGTGAGCGTGCGGCAGACTCCTTCGACGCTGACTCTTTGATAATGATAGCGCCCCGTGGCGAGGTCTTCGTAACTGGCTTTCACCGGCTCTGGTGCCGGACCATGATCGAGGATTCGCAGCTCGGACACATCAATCCCTGGCAGGTAAAGCCCTGCCATGGTGACGCCTTTGACCTGAACTTTGTCACCGACATGTAGATCACTGCGAGTTGGCTTAAAGTGTAAGTGCGTGCCAGCGCTGTCGTCTTGGACAAAGACTGTGCCGCCGCTTTCGACAAAGCCGATGGTCGCGATGAGATCGACTGGCAGTTTCTGCAAACTCCGCTCATACGGCAGTGTGCGGATGTCGATGGCACGGGTAAGCACGCTTTGACCTGCGGCGGTTGAAAGCAGCAGGAGAAAAAAAAGTGTGGTGCGGGGAATCACGGATCAAAAACTATCCGGCAGCTTGCCCCAGTCGCCAGGGTCTTCACCATCACTTTCAGGGAGGCTAGCTATGGGGCGACCATCGTGATCACTGACGGTGACGACACCGCCTTTCGGCGTCGCCACGGCCTGGATGCCGATGCTGCCGGTATTGTTCAGATGCAGGCCACCAGCTTCTTCATAGACGCCCATGGCGACGCGCTGGAAGCCGAGATCGTTGTTGATCAGCATCCTGCCGCCGTGATCGGTGGCATCAAGCGTGAGCTGTGCGGTGCCGTCCACCGTGGCTAGCACGACGGAGCCTGCGACGGGGCCACCTGAAATGGAGGCGATGCCAGCACTCTCTGCGGTGGGACCATAGGCGCAGATCACGCCGCCTTGATCTCCCTCACCGAACATGACGATGGGCCGGTGGTGCTTTTGCACGATGGTGACGGCTTTTTCTGCCGTGACTGCGGTGAGGACTTTGGTGTGCGGATCAACCGGGGAGATGATCTCGATGGAGGTGACCTCGGCACTCGCGATGGCGCGCAGGCCTTCCTCATCGGTCACACTTTGTAAAGTGAGCGCCGAATGGCTGCCGAAGTGATGAGCCAGCATGACGCGCACATCACCCTGAGCATCATGCATGGTTAGGCTGCTAGCTACGTCCAGCGCAGAAATATCCACCGACTTCTGCCCGCCGATACCGCGTAGCGTCAGACTGCTGCCGAACTCCCCCGCCATCAGACTCGTCTGCGTTCCCGTGCCCGGCACTTTGTCCTCATGCACACAGATCTCAGCCAGACCGTTCATGGCCATGAGGGAGATGCTGTGATCTTCATTGGGACTGTGCATCATCAAAGCCGGACCATCAGGGCGGGAGATGAGCGCGATAGCATCTGCCTGCCCCGCCGTGCCCGCTGTGAGCATCCCGCCGTCGTCATCGGCGCGCAGTTTCAGGATCGTGTTACGCTGACCGTCGGCGAAGATAAGGTTCGTGCTCACAGATTGCCCTTCACTTTCTGGCGCAAGATTTTCTGAGCCACTGTGGACGAGTACACCGCGTGCCGCCCCGTCTGCTTGGAGGACTGCGACAGAGCCGCCATCTGGCTGCGCACGCATGAGTGCTCCAGGTGTGCCACCCGTCGAAAGCACCGCCGCCCAGCCGCAATCGTCGCGGATGAAGATCTCTGTGCGTGTTTTAAAATCCCGCCCGATCAGTTGCACATGCGGCTCCCCATCTTCATGGACTGCGATCTCCACTGCCGCATGTGGGGAGTTCGGGTAGTGGACCTGCATGTAGCCAGCACCACTCTGCTCACCGAGATGCAGCGCGATCTGGCGCGGATCTTCCGCAGGTCGCAGGACAAAGTCCGTACACTCCAGATACACACGGCGAATGCCATCTTGATCGTGATCGATGCTGACTACCTTCTCCAGCTCATCGAGCCGCCCTTTCACTCGATTGAGTTCATCTTGCACGGTCGCGAGGGCGGTCTGGAGTTCCTGGAGTGTCGTCGTGCTCATGGCGTAAATGGGGTGATGGATGTGCGGAAGATAACCGCTTGCTGGCTACTGGAGCAAGTCTGCATCCACAATCCACGCGCTAACGTTTGCAGAATGATTCATGGCGAATGCCCCATGATGAACTCTAATTGGCCATGATGATACGCCACGATCTTTTACCAATGGCCTGCTTTGCCGGCAGCTTACTTTTCACCTCCTGCACTGTGGGGCCTGAGTTTAAGCTCCCTGAGATGAAGCTCACCACTCGCTGGAAACAGCGCGCTGATGTGTCTGATCTAGCGCTGCCGGATCAATGGTGGACGCTGTTTCGGAATAGCACGCTCAATGGACTCGTCGAGCGTGCGCTGGCGAACAATCAGGATCTGCTCGGCGCACAGGCCCGCGTGGAGACGGCTCGGGCCATGTCAGGCGTGCAGCGTGCAGATTGGTTCCCACAGCTCAATCTGCAAAACAATGCAACCTATGAGCATTCATCAGCCAACAGCATCGGGGCCAATCTACCTGCCAACGTGAAGCTTCCAGCACTCGAGCGTGATCGACACCAGATTTTCATGGGGCTGAATTATGAAGTCGATCTCTGGGGCCGTGTGCGCCGCCTCCACAC
>JBEBGU010000045.1:0-12699 GCA_040081325.1 Prosthecobacter sp. | reverse complement strand
GATCGTCACCGCGCCTATGCAGGTCGTCAGCCCGCCTCATAGATCATGGCTAAAGTCGAGTATTCGAATGTTGCTAAGGCTGATCTGCGCGAGATCTGGGACTATGTGTCTGACGATAGCAAGTTCCAGGCTGATCGGCTGATCGAGAAATTTCGTTCCAAGTTTGAGCACTTGGCAAAGTGGAACACCCTGGGGCGTCCTCGATCAGAACTCGCTCTGAATTGCCGCAGTTATCCCTTCGGCAAATACTGCTTTTTCTTCCGACCTATCGACGATGGCATCGAAGTCATCCGCGTCATTCATTCCGCCCGAGATCTCGATCAAATCGACTTCACTGAGTAACATCACACATCACTTAATCCGTCAAGACCACGACCCCTTACCAGGGCTGCTGCGAAGCAGCTCTTTCGAAGCGAGCCGTCCATTGCCAATTCAAGCTTATGACACCGCCTTGCTCATTGCTCACTCAGAGCTTTGAATGCATGGTCGATAAACCATGAGCAAGCACCACCATCACCATCACGCGGGCTGCGTGCGAGCAGAGCCGGACAAACTACTGCGTGACGCTGTGGATCGGGCGCGGGCTTCAGGATTGAGGCGAACGAAGGCGCTGGAAGATGTGCTCTCCATTCTGATTAGCGCTTGCCAGCCGCTGACGCTGGCAGACGTCGCCGAATCCAAGGATCTCGACAGCGGCGCTGACAAGGCGACGGTGTATCGCCTGCTCATGAAGCTGGAGGAACGTGCGCTAATCCGCCGTCTGGGACTACATGATCGCGCTGCTTATTACACGATGATCCTGCCAGGTGAGCACAGTGACTACCTCATCTGCAATGATTGCGGTCGCATCGAGAAGCTGGACATCCACTGCCCGGTGCAAGAGCTGGAAAAGCAGATCGCCAAAAGCTCGGGCTTCAAAAAGCTGTACCATGAGCTGGAGTTCTTCGGCCAGTGCCCCGCGTGTGCGAAGGCTTAATAAAGACCCCTTCGACAAGCTACTCTCCGCCGCATGAATGCTCAGACCGCCCTCTCCATAAGCTGGCATCGGCTGGCCCGCCGCACAGCGTGGAAGGTGAATCTGGGCTGGCTGCTCGAATCACTCACACCGCTGCTCATCAGCGCCGGAACACTTGGTTTCGCCAGCATTGTGTGGATGCGATCACGCGGCGCGGTGATGGAGCCGATGCAAATCTGGCCCTGGCTGGCAGGTGCCGTGCTGCTGGTGCTCATCACCGGCTGGCTGCTTGCACGCCGTCATTTCATCACCACATCAGCAGCCTTGGTGCGGCTAGAATCTCAGCTTCATCTGCACAATGCACTCACCGTGGCGCAGCTTGGTCGTGGCACCTGGCCTGAGATTCCCTCGACTGTAGCAGATGGACTCGAATGGCGCTGGTCGCGTGTGGGCGGCCCGTTCGCCGCCTGCGCCGTTTGTTTGATCACCGCGCTCTATCTTCCGATCAATCCCGATGTGGCGGCAGCGCTGCCGAGCGTGGAGCCACAGGCCTGGCAGCAGATGGATCAGTGGCTGGAAAAGCTGCGGGAAGAGAAAGTCATCACACCCGAGTCGAAAGATGAGCAGGCAGGTAAGATCGACACGCTGCGCGATCAGCCGCAGGAGAAGTGGTTCAGCCACGAAAGCCTGAACGCCAGCGACACACTCAAAGAGCAGCTCCAGCGTGATCTCGCCAATCAATCGCAGAACATGGCCAAGGCCGAGCGCAGCCTGAACGCGCTGCAAAACTACGCCGACAAGCTTTCCGAACAGGCGAAAGAGCAGTTGCTCAAGGAGTTCGACGAAGCGCTGGAAGGCATGAAGAGCGGCATGTTGGAGCTGGACCCGAAGCTGTTGAAGGAACTCTCCCAGATCGATCCGAAGAATCTGAAATCACTTTCCAAAGAACAGCTCGATCAACTGCGCGAGTCCTTGAAGAACAAGAGCGGCACCTGCGAAGGCATGGGCGGCAAAGGCTTTCTCGGCGATGGTGAAGGCAGGGATGATGAACTTGCCGAAGGGCTCGGCGGACAGGCCCGCGAAGAGGATGAAAAACCCGGCAAAGGCGGCATCACTCGTGGGCCAGGCACAGCACCGCTGACGCTGTCAAAGGACGAAAATGATTTCGGCACAAACAAGAACGAAGCCGTCTCCAATCAAGACATGTCGCGCGCCCAGCTCGGCACCACGCTCGGTCTTCAGGACGGCAAGCACGACGTGGATAAAACCTACACCGGCCCCACCGCCGCTGGTGACACCAGCAACAAAGGCCAGGGTGGGCAGCAAGTCTGGCGCGAGTCGCTGACACCGGAGGAGAAAGCCGTGCTGAAGCGCGTGTTTCAGTAGGTTGCTTTTCCTCTCGACGGAACTGGCATCCCCCTGCTTAACTCCGCGCCGATGCTCTCCAACTCGTTCGCCTCGGACACTGAAATTGAAATCGCCTCGAAGCCGATCGCTGCTTTGCGGCAGGCGTTGAATGAGGTGCTGTTTGGGCAGGGCGAGTTGATCGACCTTGTGCTCTGCGGTGTTATCGCTCGTGGGCATGTGCTGCTGGAAGGTCTGCCTGGCCTCGGCAAGACGGAGCTGGTGAAAGGTTTGGCGAAGGCGCTGAATCTGACCACGCGCCGAGTGCAGTTCACGCCGGACCTGCTGCCGGGTGACATCACGGGAAATCCAGTGCTGCAAGAGGTGGATGGGCGGCGCGAGTTTGTGTTTCAGCCCGGGCCTATCTTTACCAATCTGCTGCTGGCGGATGAGATCAATCGCGCTTCACCGAAGACACAGTCTGCTCTGCTCGAAGCCATGCAGGAACGGCGAGTGACCGTGCTCGGCCAGACGCACACGCTGCCTGATCCGTTCTTTGTGCTGGCCACGCAGAACCCCATCGAACTCGAAGGCACCTATCCGCTGCCGGAGGCGCAGGTGGACCGCTTTCTCTTCAAGCTCGAAGTGCTGCGCAACAGCGCGGAGACGCTGGCCAGGATCGTCTCGCATCGTGAACTCGGCGTGGAGCCGGAGGTGCCGGTGATCACGTCGCGTGAGGAGTTTGCACTCATCCAGAAAACCGCGCGGCGCATTTATCTTCCTGAGATCGTGGCGGATTACATCGCACGCATTGTCGATGCCACGCATCCCGGTCAGTCAAAAGCGTCGGAAGGTGTGCGCTTCGGTGCCAGCCCTCGTGCGGCATTGAGTCTGGCGTCTGCCTCAAAGGCTCGTGCGCTGATGCAGGGCCGCCCCAATGCGAGCTTTGAAGATGTGCAGGCTCTGGCGCTGGCGGTGCTGAATCATCGCATCTTGCTCGACTACACCGCCCGCATGGATGGCCGCACGAGTGCCAGTGTGGTGCGTGCCATCGTGGCAGAAGTGCCAGTGCAGAATCTGACCACGCCAAAGACACTGAAGGAGGCGGCATGAAAAGAGGTGCCGCCTTCTTGGTTTACGCCATGCTGATCACCGCGACGTCTTATGCTCAGAAGAGCATCACGAGTGGAAATCTTGCTGATGCAGCAGGCATGGCCTTGGAGATCCGAAGTGTGTTTGATCCGATGCCGCCGACTGGCTACGCTCCCATGCGCATCGTGGCGACGAATGTCGGAGACGAAGATGGCCGTTGGGATTTTTCCTTCCGATCCCAGACGCAGAAGTTCCGCTCAGAGAATACGCACAACAGTCGCTTTCAAATCAATGTGCCAGCGCGTGGCACTGCGTCTGCCTCGTTTCTGGTGCCACTGGCGGCGTCTTATGGAGATAGCTCGGGCTATGGCAATAGCAGTCACCGGCTTTTTATCAGTCTCGATGCCAGAGGTGTGGGGCACCGTGACTTCAATGATTATGACGGACGTGTGCAGAATTTCCCCGCCATCGCGATCAGCAAGATGCTGGCCGATAGGAATCACGCGCGTTTGAAAAATGAAGTGCAGCAGCGCATGAAAAAAAGCGGCTCGCGCAGCGGGCCCATGGAGATATTTGGCAGTGACTATACGGCATGGGATCTCCCCGAAGACTGGCGTGGTATGAGTGGTTTTGATGTGTGCCTGATGGCCAATACTGAGTGGCTCTCCCTCAAGCCTGGTCAGCGTGTGGCGGTGATTCAGTGGGTGCGGCTCGGCGGTCAGCTCGATGTTTATGTGAATGGCACCATCACCTTGAGCTCGCTCGGGATTACCGCTGATTCTGAAGATCGACTTTCTCTCGGCCAAGTGAATCTACTGACCTGGGATGGCAAGGATATGGATGCTGAAAAGACTGTGGAGCGCCACTGGGGTAAGCAGAGTCGGGAAAAAAATCTGACCGTTGAATACACCGACCAAACTGGATCAAAACTAAACAAGAAGCCTGACTGGGGTCTGCTCGACTCGCTCGGGGCGCGCAGTTTTGCCTCATGGCAGGTGATCGTGTTTCTCGTCATCTTCGGCATCCTCGTCGGGCCGGTGAATCTCTTCTTGCTCGCGCCGCAGGGGCGGCGGCACCGGCTCTTTGTCACCACGCCGCTGCTCTCCATCGGAGCCAGTTTGATGATGGTGGTGATCATTCTTTTTCAAGATGGCGTCGGTGGTATGGGCGCGCGTCTTGTCATCATCAATGTCGTGCCTGAGGAAGCTGCGGCCTATGTTACCCAAGAGCAGGCCAGCCGCACGGGCGTGCTGCTCGGTGGTGGCTTTGAGCTGAAACAGCCCGCGCTGATCGAGCCGCTCGCGCTACCTGACACGCCATGGGTGAAGCTCAAGAACACGAACAACAGCCAGTCCGTACAGCTTTCGCAAGAGGGCACTCAGCGCGGTGGTAATTACTTCCAGAGCCGTGCCGAGCAGGGTCAGATCTTGCGCGCTGTTGTCTCCACTCGATCGCGGCTTGAGCTCAAGGCTGGGCTTCCTGCGGATGCTGCGCCGGAGATCATTTCAGCGCTTGGCTTCACGCTCGACACTCTTTTCTATGTGGATGCGAAAGGTTTAGTCTGGAAGGCAACTCAGGCGCTGAGCACCGGCCAACAGGTGAAGCTTGTTCGTTCTGATGAAGCTGCGCTGCGTGAGTCTTGGAAAGAAGTGTCCGCTTTGACGGAAGGCCGCATCATACGGGGCATCCATAGTAGTCTGGCGCGCAGCACCTTCTTTGCCACAGCCTCTCAAGCACCTGATTTCACGCTTGAAACACTGACGTCCATCCGCTGGAAACAAGACCATGTGGCTGTGTTTGGCCTGTTGGCACAACCTTGATCTCACTCATGAGCGACACACATTCAGCGCCTGACATGGACCTCTCTCAGCCCGCCATCGTGGTGGAGAATTTGCAGCGTAGCTTCGGGGATCTAAAGGCGGTGGATGGCGTCTCCTTCAGCATCAATCATGGCAGCGTGGTCGGCTTTGTCGGCGCCAATGGCGCAGGCAAAACCACAACGATGCGGATCATGGCCACGCTGGATCATCCCAGCGGAGGCAGTGTGAAGATCGGCGGGCACAATGTGGTCCATTACCCGGCAGAGGCGCGTCGTTTGTTAGGCTGGATGCCGGACAGCTTTGGCACATACGAGAACATGACGGTGCTGGAGTACCTGGACTTCTATGTTCGCGCGCTGGGCTACAAGGGAGCCGAGCGCGTGCAGCGTATTCAAGAAGTGATGGATTTTACTGATCTCACGCCGCTGGCGGATCGGCTGAGCAACAAGATGTCGAAAGGCCAGACGCAGCGCCTCTGCCTAGGACGCGCGCTTTTGCATGATCCTAAGATCCTGATCCTCGACGAACCCGCCGCCGGCCTGGACCCAAAGGCACGCGTGGAGTTGAAACAGCTCATCCGCATTCTCGCGGAGGAGGGCAAGACGATCCTCATCAGCTCCCACATCCTCAGCGAGCTGGGTGAAATGTGCGACAGCCTGCTCTTCATCGACAAAGGCCGCATCGTCCATCACGGCGACGCTGACTCGATGCGGCGCGGCACCGCACAGGCGGAGGTGACGCTGGTGAATGTGCAAGTCAGTGGGCCGCACGCCAAACTCATCGAGTGGGCGCTCACCGCACCGCTCATTCAAGTGATGGAGGAAACGAAACACGGAGCCAAACTGTGTGTGCAGTCCACCGATGAAACCGTCATCGCCAGTGTGCTCAAGCGCATGATCACCGACGGCCTCCTCGTCACCGATTTCCACCGGGAAGAGCGGCGGCTGGAGGATGCCTTCATTGATCTGCTCGGTCAGATTGACAAAGGCACTTTCGTTGGCGGGGAGGCGAATGTGGCACCACCGCCATTACCGGGCTGAGTGGTCTAGATCGTGAAGGTTTGGCGCGAAAAGACTGCGCTCACACTTGTCACTACCTTGACGAACTTCCCGACTGCTTGGAAGCGCACGCACGCCGGGAGATGCGCGAAGAGTCGGGAAGTTAGTCGGAAGACCTCTTTCGTGTATGCGATCCATTAGCGCGCCAAACATACCCAACCTGCTTGCGCCGCCCTCCCTCCAAGATTGGTAACAGTATTGTTTTTATCCCCACTGCGCCAGCACCTGCGCGACGATGATGCGCAGGAGCATGGTCAGCGGATACACCGCCGCGTAGGCCACGGCGGGCGAGTCGCAGCGGGCCATGCTGGTGGCAAAGGCGAGCGCGGGAGGATCGGTCATGCCGCCGGAAAGTAGGCCGCAGATCGTCATGTAGTTCATGCCATGCACGCGACGGGCGATGGTGCCGACGATCATCAGCGGCAGCAACGTGACGACGAAACCGAGCGCCACCCATTGCAGGCCCTGGGCGGTGAAGATCGTGGCGGCGAATTTTTCTCCCGACAGCAAACCGACACAGGCCAGGAAGAGAATGATGCCCAGCTCACGCAGCGCGCGGTTGGCATTGATCGGCATGTGCATGACTAGCGGGCCGATGCGACCGAGGTGACTAAGCAGGATGGCGACGACCAGAGGACCGCCTGCGAGACCGAGTTTCACGGGCGCTGGCAGACCGCCGATCTGAAATGGATAAAGCCCAAGCGCGATGCCGAGCAGGATGCCGGCGAAGATCGCGGCGAACTTCGTCTCCTGAAGCTGCTGCACCGCGTTCCCCAGCGCGGCGGTGGCGGCATTCAGCGATTCTTCATCACCGACAAGTTGTAGCATGTCGCCAAATTGAAGTCGCAGATCCGGCAGCGCGGAGAAGATCTGATCGCCACGGCTCACGCGGGTCACCGTGACATTGTGCAGATGATCCAGACCAAGCTCGCGGACGGTTTTGCCCAGCATCGACTTCCTGGTCAAAACCACGCGCCGGTATGTCACATTGCCGGGAGCTTTCATGAGGTTCTCCTCCGATGTGCTGCCGATCACGACCCGGAACTGCTCCAGATGCGCTTTCGTTCCGACAGCCAAAATGACATCTCCCACATGCAGCACGGTGTGTGGAGATGCGGGGTGCACCTCGCTCTCACCCGTAGGTCGGAAGCGGGAGATGATGACCCGCGTCTCGCGAATGCCAGGCACAGACGCGAGCGTCACGCCTTCGAGATTCGGGTTCTCCACACGCAGATTCATGCGCTCCAGCGGCTCCACGCCTTCGCCTTGCTGACGCTTGAAGGACTCGGCCTCACCACTGACGCTGATATGGAAGATTACGCGCATGAGTACCAGCGCCAAGATGATGCCCACCACGGCCAGCGGATATGTCGCCGCATACGCCAGCGCTGGCAGCGTGACGGTCGCCACATCCGCCCCGCCGGATTGCAGCGCCTGCTGAGCCGCACCGAGAGCCGGAGTGTTCGTCGTAGCCCCGGCGAAGAGGCCCGCCACGGCAGGCATCGGCATTTTAAAAAGCCATCCGCCAGCCATCGCCACCACACCGCCGCCGAGGACGAGTGCAGCGGCATACAGATTCAGTTTCAAACCATCACGCCGCAGCGAAGCAAAGAACCCCGGCCCCATTTGCATCCCGAGTGCGAAGACGAAAAGCACCAGGCCGAAGTCCTTTAAAAAGTGCGCTACCTCCGCACTTGGCAGTAGCCTGAAATGAGAAGCCAGCAGTCCGGTGAAGAGCACGCCCGCCACGCCCAAGCGGACACCCACAATGCGAATATGACCCAACCCTATGCCTGTCAGAATGACGGCGCTGAGCAGCAGTAGATCATGAGCGACGGGCGAAGTTTGATTCAGTGTTTGAAGGAAAGGCACGCTTCATCCATGGCATGAATCATACCAGTCACAGGAAGATTCCTGTGCCGATCTTGCGACTCTTTAACACCAATCGTGCAGCGCACGCATCTTCACATGTGCGGCACCGCGATCCAGCAGAGACTCAGCTAGTGCCTTGCCTGCCTGCATATCTGCGGCTTTGCCTGTGATGACAAAACCTGCTGCTGCATTGAGCACGGCGATGTCGCGCTTCGGGCCTTTGATAGTGCCGCTGAGTACGCCTTCAATGATGGCTGCGTTTTCCATGGCATCACCACCGACGAGGTCTTCGAGTTTCGCTGAAGCGAAGCCGAGCGTGGCGGGATCGAGCGTGTCTTCGACGAGCTTGCTGCCAGCTAATTTGCAGATGTGATTCGAGCCGAGCGTGGACAGTTCATCCATACCGCCACCTTTTTCTACCGTGCCATGGACGACCCAGGCTCCCTTGCGCCCGAGCGTGAGCAGGATCTCGCCAAAGGTGCGCGTCAGCGCTGGATCAAAGACGCCGATGAGTTGGTGATCAGGGCGCGCTGGGTTCAGCAGCGGGCCTAGCAGATTGAAGATGGAACGCTGACCCTCAGCACCGAGAATCTTGCGCGCCTCCGCCACCGCCTTGAACGCCGGGTGATAAAGCGGTGCGAAAAAGAAGCCGAGTCCGAGTGTCTCGATGCCACGCGCCACACGCTCCACGGGCAGATCAATGCGGATGCCCAGAGCCTCCAGCACATCGGCTCCGCCCGCCTTGCTGGTGACACCACGATTGCCGTGCTTCGTCACGCAAACGCCGCCCGCCGCGAGGATGAACATGGCGGTGGTGGAGACATTGAAGAGGTGCAGCTTGTCACCGCCCGTGCCCACGACATCAAGCATCGGGCCGGGCAGCTTGGTGCGGTCGAGTCCAGGATCGACGGCTAGCTTCAGAAACTCCTGCACAAACGCGGCGATCTCCGCAGGCGTCTCGCCTTTCTTGGCCAGCGCTTTTAGAAAGGCGGCCTTCGCGGGAGCAGATTCGTGCTCATCGACTAAAAAAGCAGCGGCTTCACGCACCTGGGCGGCGGTCAGGCTTTTTCCGACTTCGAGAGATTTGAGGAGAGGCTGCATGGTCGCCGATTGTGAGATAGGCGGGGCGTTTTGGCAATCACACTCGATCAAACTTCCTGTCACGGGAAGAGAATGACGAATTCCGAATGACGAATGACGAACCCAGACTGACAGCTTCCAACATGTCTCTTATTCTCGGCATCGATCTCGGCACCACCAACTCACTCGTCGGCGTGGTGGACAGCGGCTTTCCCATCTTGCTTGCAGATGAGCAGGGGCAGCGCCTCACTCCCTCTGCCGTGAACTATGCTGCTGATGGCAGCATCATTGTCGGTGCTGCGGCTCTGAGAAAACGAACCCTGGACCCAATGCGCACCGTGACCAGCGTGAAGCGTTTGATTGGTCGCCGTGGTGGAGAAGGGGACTGGCAGCCGCCTTACAGCCTGCGGGAGCTTGGCGTCTCTCCCATCGAGATCTCGGCGGAGATACTGAAGCGGCTGAAGGCCATCGCTGAGCGGGCTTTGCAGCAAAGTGTGAGCCGGGCGGTGATCACCGTGCCCGCTTACTTCAATGATGCGCAGCGCAATGCCACGAAGCAGGCCGGTGAACTCGCCGGGCTCACCGTGGAGCGTATCGTCAGCGAGCCCACGGCTGCGGCGCTGGCTTATGGCTTAGACAAACTCAGTGAGCGCCAAAAGATCGCCGTCTATGACCTCGGCGGCGGCACTTTTGACATTAGCGTACTGGAGATGCGCGAGGGTGTTTTTCAGGTGCTCAGCACGGCGGGTGACACGCAGCTCGGTGGGGATGATATTGATCGGGCCGTGGCCGAAGGCGTCCTCCAAGGAGTGAGGGCTGCTAGCCCTCATCATGAGGCCAGGATGGCCTCACTCCTTGTGGCCGCTGAGGCCGCGAAGAAGCGCCTCTCCAGTGAAGACAGCACGCGCATCGAGCTGCCTTTTTACGATGGCACGAACAGCCTCAGTGTGGAGCTGACGCGCGCCGAGTTTGAGAAGCTCATCCGACCACTCGTCGAGCGCACGCGTGCTCACTGCCTACGCGCCTTGAGTGATGCTGGCGTGAAGCCGGAGGAGCTCGATGCCGTGATCCTCGTCGGCGGCAGCACGCGCATCCCGCTCGTGCGGCGTTATGTCGCCGAGATCTTCGGGCGTGAGCCTGACATCTCACAGAATCCCGATGAAGCCGTGGCTCTCGGCGCGGTCATTCAGGCGGGCATTCTCAGTGGCTCGCTGAAGAACGTGCTGCTGCTCGATGTGACGCCGCTTTCTCTCGGCATCGAGACCTTCGGCGGGCTGATGAACACGATCATCCCGCGCAACACGACCATTCCGTGCAAGGCGGGGGAGATGTTTACCAATGCCGTGGCGAACCAAAAGGACATGCTCATCCGCGTGCTTCAGGGCGAGCGCGAACTCGCGAAGGACAACTGGGAGCTGGGCCGCGTCATCGTGCCCTTTCCGCCCGGCCCGAAAGGCAGCGCGCGAGTCGGTGTGCAGTTCGCCATTGATGCAAACGGCATCCTGCAAGTGCTCGCCCGCGACACCGCGACGAACACGGATACCGTTTTGGAAATCCAAAACACCGCCATCGATGTCGATGACGAGCGTGTGGAGCAGATGATTTCTGAAAGCGTCGAGCACGCCTTCGAAGACATGAACGAGCGCGTCTGGACCGAGGCCAAACTGAAGGCCGAAGAACTCCTCCCCGCCGTCGATGCTGCACTCACGCAGTTTGGTGATGCCGTCAGTGATGACGAGCGCCGCGTAATCGAGTCCGCTGCTGCGAGCGTGCGCATTTGTCTTCATGCCACCGAGCATGACGCCAAGTCGCTCAAGGCCGCCAATGCCACGCTTGATGATGCCACCCAGGAACTCGCCGTCCGCCTTGTCGAGCGTGCTATGGAGGAGTCGCTGGTGAGGCGCGGGCTGGTGTAGTCACCCCTTCGTTCGAAACGTCTCCAGCTTCTCCTTCATCCGCGCGAGATCTGTTTCCATCTCGGCGATCCTTTTTTCCAGTCCGGCGCAGTATTTCTTCGGGTTCCGCTGCTGGAGTCGCTCGAAGAGATTAAAGGCCAGCATCAAGCGCCAGACGCGGCTTTGCAGCGTGCGCAGGCGGTAGGCGCGCAGTAGCTTGCCCGCACGGAGGAAGCGCAATGCGCTGAGCACGCGCAGGAAGGCGACGAGCGGCAGAAGGATGATCGCCAGATTGATCCAATGCTGCTGGCAGTAGAGCAGCTTCTTCGGCGTGGCGGAGATCATCCAGAGAAACTCCGCCGTGAAGCCGATCCAGATCAGGCTCGTCGCTAAATGCACTGCCAGCGCGAGACTTGGCTGAGTCTCAAGCGCCTCACCTGCACCCATTTCCACGCCGAGCACAGGCAGGACGAGCAATGTCAGCACCAGCATGGGCACCGCGAGTTTGCCCTCCAGTTTGGCGGAAGTGGTGGGACCTGTCGCGCGCCAGCCGACGCCTGGAATCCACAGCCAGCCATCCGGCGTGCTCGTGGCCGTGGTCATGCGCAGCGGCGGGATGAGGATCGTGAGCACCAGCCGACGCAGCCGCGCCCGCCACGCATCTTTGGCAAAAAACAAACCCACCACCGCCTCCAGCCCGATGCCGAGCCACAGCCCCAGCAGTGCCCAACGATGCCAGGGATGTGTCTGGAGCATCTCACGAAAAGCCTCCCCGCTATCTCCATGCGGCAGGATCACACCCACCACGGCCAAGAATGCCAGCGCCAGCACGAGCATCAGTGCGTGACGCAACACACCACCCGCAGGCGGGGCGTGGAGAGAGGCGTCGGGAGTGGTCATGACGAGCGGGATTGTACAGGCCGATGCGCATTTGCAAAGCGGCGGCTTTCCCCCATCTTGGCCGCCCTTTATGCCCGAACTCGACAAGACCTACACACCAGCCGACGTGGAATCACGCTGGTATCAGCGCTGGCTGGATGACAAATGCTTTGAAGCCGATCCCGCCCGCGTCAGCGAGAAGCGCCCGGCTTATTCCATCGTCATCCCGCCGCCGAACGTCACGGGCATCCTCACGCTCGGCCATGTGCTGAACAACACCATCCAGGACATCCTCGCCCGCCGCGCCCGCATGCTCGGGAAGGAGGTGCTCTGGCTGCCCGGCACCGACCACGCCGGCATCGCCACGCAAAACGTCGTCGAAAAGACGCTGAAAAAGCAGGGCGTCATCAAGCACCGCGACGATCTCGGCCGCGAGGGCCTCGTGGCGAAGATCTGGGAGTGGAAGGAGAAGCACGGCGGCATCATCATCGAGCAGCTCAAGAAACTCGGCGCCTCCTGCGACTGGAGCCGCGAGCGCTTCACCTTTGACGACGACTACAACGCCTGCGTCATGCGCGTGTTCGTCGATCTCTACAAAAAGGGCCTCATCTACCGTGGCAAGCGCATGGTGAACTGGTGCCCCGCCTCCCTCACCGCGCTCAGCGATGAGGAGGTCGTCATGAAGGAGCAACGCGGCTTCATGT
>JBEBGU010000623.1:0-3405 GCA_040081325.1 Prosthecobacter sp. | reverse complement strand
CGCGTGTTTGAAGCCTTCAGCGATCCCAAGCAACTGCCGATCTGGTTTGGCCCGAACGGCTTCACCAGTACCTTTGAGACATTCGACTTCCGCATCGGCGGCGAGTGGGTGTTCATGTTTCATGGGCCGAATGGCAGCGACTATCCGAACCGCAGTGTCTTCGCGGAGATCGTGCCGCTGGAGCGCATTGTTTATGATCACGTCGTGCCACCGCACTTCCGCATGACAATGACACTGGCAGAGGAAGACGGCGGCACCCGGCTCACTTGGCGCATGGCTTTCGAGACCGTTGAACTCTGCGAGACGCTTCAAGGCATCTGTGTCCCCGCCAATCAGGAAAACTTCGACCGCCTCGCCATCCATCTCGACTCACGCCACACCGATTCATCATGAGTCGAAAAGAGTTTAATAGCTGATAAGACGCTGATGGAAGTTGCTTGGAAATTAGCGTCTGATTAGCGTCAAATCAGCGGTTCAAAAATCCCGAAAGCCTGATGTCACCAGTCACATCCCATCCACACCTATGAAATACGCACCCCTCATCGCCTCCATCCTCCTTGGCGGACTCTTCATCATGTCCGCCGTCATGGTCCTCTTTAATCTCGCGCCCATGCCCGAGCTACCGAAGGACACGCCCATCGCTCACTTCATGACCGCCGTCGGCCCCACGGGCTTCATGAAGTTCGTGAAGATCATCGAGCTGCTGGGCGGCATTCTGCTCATCATTCCCAAGACACGAAACCTTGGCCTGCTCTGCCTCGGCCCCATCATCGTGAATATCCTTGCCTTCCATCAGTTCGTCGCTGGCGATGGCATCTTCCAGCCTATACTCATCGGCATCAGCGTCCTCTCGCTTTACCTGCTGTGGGCCGAGCGGGCGAAATGGAAGGCGCTGGTCTCCTAACAAGCTTCGTCATTCGTCATTTGGGTTTCGTCATTCCCATCCATGCCCACCGTCGAATTCACCGCCAATCTCGCGCATCAAACGCACGCACCCACATGCCGTGTGGACGGCCGAACTGTCCGCGAGTGCTTGCTAGCCGTGTTTGAGCTGCATCCCAAACTGCGCGGCTATGTGCTCGATGATCAAAGCACCATCCGTCAGCACGTCGTCATCTTCGTCGATGGCACAGCCATCCGTGACCGCCGCACGCAAGCCGACTCGGTGAAGCCGGAATCCGAACTCTTCGTCATGCAGGCCCTTTCGGGCGGATGAAACCACCCTATATCATGAGCACCAAACTCTACCTCGGAACCCGCAAAGGCCTCGTTGAGGCCATTCGCGGCCCCAACGGCTGGGAGATCAGCCGCATGTCTTTTCTCGGTATAGAGGTGCCAATGCTGCTGCCGGATGCGCGGGATGGCACGCTCTACGTCGCTGTCGATCACGGTCACTTCGGCACGAAAATGCATGCCTCGACCGATGGCGGTAGCACCTGGGAGGAGCGTGCCTGCCCAACTTATCCGCCAAAGCCCGACGACTACACGGAAGTCATCAATCCGAAGAGCCAAGAGCCGATTCCGTGGACCTTGAAGAAGGTCTGGGCACTCGAAGCCGGGGCGGGTGATGGCGAGCTGTGGTGCGGCACCATTCCTGGTGGCTTGTTTCACTCCAGGGACCACGGTGCCTCGTGGCAGCTCGTGGAGAGCCTTTGGAATCATCCAGACCGTGCGAAGTGGTTCGGCGGCGGCGCTGACTGGCCCGGCATTCACAGCATCCTCGTCGATCCGCGTGACCGCCGCCGTTTGCTGCTCTCGGTAAGCTGCGGCGGAGTGTGGGAAAGCCGCGACAATGGCGAAAGCTGGCAAAACATCGGCGCAGGCCTTCGTGCCGAGTTCATGCCGCCGGATCAAGCGGGCGATCCCGGCATTCAAGACGCCCATTGCATCGCCTGCGCACCCGCCAATCCCGACACGATCTGGATGCAGCACCACAACGGCATCTTCGTCAGCCATGACAGCGGCCAAAACTGGCGTGAGATCATGAACGCCAGCCCCTCGGCCTTCGGCTTTGCCGTCGTCGTGCATCCGCATGATCCGCAAACCGCGTGGTTCATCCCCGGCGTCAAAGACGAGTGCCGCGTGGCCTGTGATGGCGCGCTTTGCGTCATGCGCACTCGCGATGGCGGTGCCACTTGGGAGCAACTCCGCACCGGCCTTCCGCAGCAGCACGCCTACCATCTCGTCTTCCGCCACTGCCTTGATATCACCAGCGACGGACGCACACTCGCCTTTGGCAGCACCACCGGCAGCGTGTGGATCAGCGAAGACGGCGGCGACACCTGGCAGCGCCTCAGCGCTGAGCTTCCGCCAGTGTATTGCCTGCGATTCGGATCGTGAAATCTTTGTCCGCTTCGGCCTGTTGAGAAAGGATGACACCTCGACGCTCTTTTCTCACCTTCCTGAAACGACGCTGGGTTCGTCGCTTGCTGATCGCTGCACTTTTGTTGTTAGGCTTTCGACACTGGGCCAGTCGCACGGAGGCTCCCACCCTGGCTCCTGGTGTGAGCAAAGAAGTACGCCATCTCACGCTCGCCAAGAGCAGCGTCTGCGTCACTCTTTATCACCCAGCGAAGGACGACAACGCACCGCTGGTCGTCATCGCGCATGGCTTCACGCGGTCGAAGCGCTACATGGCCGGCTGGGGTGCGGAACTGGCGTCGCAGGGCTTTCTCGCCGCCGTGCCCACACAGCCCGCGTTGGCCGATCATGATCTTAATGCGCGGGCGCTCGCCGATTTGGTCTCGCAACTCCGAGCCACACGCCGCGTCGCCCTGATGGGACATTCCATGGGTGGACTCACCACCCTGCTTGCTGCCACGAAAACGCCTGTCGATGCCTGGGTCGGTCTCGATCCCGTCGATATGAATGGCCGTGCCAAATCCGCTGCAGCGAAGATGCAGATCCCCTGTGCCGTCCTGCGTGCTG
This sequence comes from Prosthecobacter sp., assembly GCA_040081325.1. Lineage (GTDB taxonomy): Bacteria > Verrucomicrobiota > Verrucomicrobiia > Verrucomicrobiales > Verrucomicrobiaceae > Prosthecobacter. The sequence goes on along the minus strand of JBEBGU010000623.1, from coordinate 477 downwards.
AACCCGAGACCTGGAACATGAATGGCAACGCCACCGCCATCATCGCAGCGCTTCCGGGTTCGAAGTTCGTCATCCAAGTCCGCGGTTCCACCCACCTCGATGCCGAATGGCCCACCGACCTGCTCGGGCAACTCGCGTGTGGGTTTGTCGATGCTCAGCATCAGACCGTTTTCCGCCGCTACGCTGTCGCCTTTCTCAAAGCAAAGCTCATGAACGACCCTACTGCCGACCAAGTCCTCACCGGAACCGCCAGTGATGCGGCGCTCGCCGAGTAGCTTCGATTGGCAATCGAAGCCTTCTCAAAATTCATCTTCCTGTTTCTGCGGAAACCAACTGACCGAGTATGTCCCGCCCACCCCGTGTCTTCATCTCCCGCACCACCGCCGGGCTGGCAGCCCTTGCGGAACGAATCGCCGAGGTTCTCCGGCAGCGGGGCATCGAGCCGATCATCCAGACGAGCTTCTACCCGTCCACGCA
>JBEBGU010000622.1:0-3422 GCA_040081325.1 Prosthecobacter sp. | reverse complement strand
GCCGATCCACACGAGTGGGAAAACCTCGCCAACAAGCCAGAGCACGCTGTTTTGAAGCAAGACATCGCCGCCTATTTTCCAAAGGAATTCATGCGTGCTTCGCGCCCAGTTACGGAAATCGCTGCGGCCCCGAGTCCTGATGGTGGGGTGCATTTGAAGTTGGAGATGGGTGATGAATTGGAAGCTATCGAATCTCCGCCGCTTACGGGTCGCGGTTTTTTCATTGAGGCTTCCTTTGAATACAATCCGCTCGTGGATCAGGACAGTACGCTTGTTTCTCAAGGCGATGGCAAACTCGGCTATGTGCTGCACCTCGTGGCTGGTAAGCCTGCACTCACGATTTTTGCCGATGGCAAGCCTACCACCATCACGGGCGATGGACTGATCGCCGGGCGCTGCCAAGTGCGTGCAGGCATGGATGTTGATGGCCTCATGTCACTCGCCGTTCCAGGTCGCAGTGAAGTGCTCGGCACGGCTCCCTTTGCCAACGGTTTCTCGGGTGAGCCCAAAGCCGGAATCGCCGCTGGATTGAGCTTCGGTCCGCTGAACTCAAAGGACTACCCCAATAGCACACCTTTCGATGGCACGGTTCATCGCTTGCGCATCACCTTCCTGCCGCCGAAAGAGCAAGTCGCTAAACCTGCAACCAACTGACCTATGCGCTGCCGCATCATCAAAGATTTCCGCTTCGAAGCCGCTCAAACGCTGCCCAATCTGCCCTCTGACCACAAGTGTACCAAGATGCATGGTCACAGCTTCAAGGTTGAAATCACGATCGAGGGCGAGGTGAATCCCGCCATCGGCTGGGTCTATGATCACGCTGAAATCAGTCGCGCCATGAAGCCACTGTTGGACCTCATGGATCATGGCTACCTCAACGAGATCGAGGGTTTAGAAAACCCCACCATCGAGAACATGGCTGGCTGGTTGTGGAAGAAATTACTGCCGCAACTGCCTGGACTCGCCGAAATCGTGATCCACGAGACGCCCAGTGCGCGCTGTGTTTTCAGAGGCGAGTTTTGAACTAAGCGGCGGCTTTTGTTCACAGTCAGCGTCCTTATTCACAGGCTGCACCCCCTCGAAAATCCCATATCTTGTTTAGGATGTCTTAAATAAGCCCAAGATAAGGGAAAATAAGTCTTCTCTCTTGCTGGCATAGCGCTGGGTCTGGTTGATTCCACCAGTTCAACCCTTTTCCTAGCCACCATGTATCTCAAGACTCTCACCCTTCACGGCTTCAAGTCCTTCGCGGACAAGACGCAGTTCGAGTTTCACAAAGGCGTCACCGGCATCGTCGGCCCGAACGGCTGCGGTAAATCAAATGTTGTCGATGCCATCCGCTGGGTGCTCGGTGAGACCTCCGCCAAAGCACTGCGTGGTGATGAAATGGCTGACGTTATTTTCAACGGCACCGACAAGCGCAAGCCTGTGGGCATGGCCGAAGTCATCCTCACCATGGCCGATTGCGAGCAGTCACTCGGCGTGGATTACAATGAGGTCGCCATTTGCCGCCGCGTCTTCCGTGATGGCCGCAGTGAGTATCGACTCAATGGCACCGTCTGCCGATTGAAGGACATCAACGATTTGTTTTCAGGCACCGGTATCGGTCGTCAGGCCTACTCGATCATGGCTCAGGGCCAGATTGACATGCTGCTCAGTTCTAAGCCTGAAGATCGCCGCATGGTGTTCGAAGAAGCCGCCGGTATCACCAAATTCAAAGGCCAGAAGAAAGAGGCGCTGCGCAAACTTGAATACACCGAAGCCAATCTCCTGCGTGTCGCTGACGTGATCGCCGAAGTGAAGCGCCAGATGGGCACGCTCCAACGTCAGGCCGCCAAAGCACGGCGTTATCAGACATTGCTCGATGACGTGCGGATGCTCGACACGCATCTCGCGCACAAGCACTACACCGAATTCAGCGCCGAGAAGGCCGAGTCAGAAAATCATGTCCGCATGATGACCGAGCAGCTTGAGCAACTTCAGGGCCGCCTGCAAACCGCCGAGGTCGAGGCAAGTGAGACACGCGAGGCCTATCACAGCATCGAATCACAGATCAATTCAGTGCGCCAACAAGCGCAGGAATTGCGCAGTCAAGTGCAGAGCGCTGAAGGTCGCATCGGTTTCAACAACGAGCGCAACGAAGAACTCCAAGGCCGCATCCGTCAGAACGAAGAGCAGATCGAGCAAGGGCAGCAACACCTCGATGAGCAGCGTCGTGAGATGATCAGTGCTGACGAGCAGGTGCTCTCGATTCGTGAGAATCTCAGCATACGGCAGCTCGCACTGAATGAGCACGCCGCCGTGCATAACTCCATCACGCCAGATCGCAGTCGACTCGACACGGATCGCCGTTCTGTTCGTGAAAGCATTCGCCAGTTTGAAGGCCAGATCGCTGCGGCAGATGCACGCGCGAACAGCCTGAACACTCAGATCTCCAATGATCGTCAGCGTCATGAAACACTCGCCCATGATCGCCAGTCATCGGCTCAGGTGAAAGCTGCCAGCCAGATCGAATTCGACAATCTTCAGACTGAGATTCAGGACCTGGAGTCCACGCGCAACGAGCTTGATGAAAAGGCCAAGAACTGCGCCCGAGACATCATCGAAAAGCGCCGCCAGCGTGATGCGCTCAATGAAGAACTGCACGCTCTCCAGCGCAGTGTCACCCAGCGCCGCTCACGCATCGAGATCATCGAGCAGCTTCTGCAAAAGGGCGAAGGTCTCGCGGAAGGCACGCAGCAGGTTCTGCGCGGACTGGACAATCCTGAGGTCTTCTCGGTCGGCGTCAGAGGTCTTCTCGCTTCATCCATTGAGGTGGAGCCGCAATTCATCGCTGCCATTGAGGCCGCGCTTCGTGATCATCTTCAGGCCATCTTGCTGACCGATAGCGAGCTGGCTTCTCAGATTCTTGATCGCCTTGCTGATAAGCAGCTCGGTAAAGCCGCGCTTCTGCCACACGATTTCGCCACCATGCGTGCTGTGCCAGATCGCCAGCTCGTGCCAGAGGGCGGTATCGCCTGGGCAGTCGATAAAGTGCGTGCCAAAGCAGGCGTGCAGGAGCTGACGGATCGTCTTTTGAATAACGTGCTCATCGTCGAAGATCTGCACACAGCCATGCGTCTGAAGCGCCAACTTCATGATGTGGCCATCGCCACCATGAAGGGCGAATTCATCGCGGCGGATGGAGTCGTTCACGGTGGTGCTACTAAAGAGGAATCATCCTCAATGCTGCGCCGCGAAGCTGAAGTGCGCACCCTGCGTGTGGAGCTGGAAGGCTTTGAAATGCAGCTCATGGAGAAGGAAGATGCCGTGGAGCAACTCCGCCAGCAGGTGGAAGAAATGCAGACGGAAGAAGTGACACTGCGTGAACAGAGTCAGCGTGTGCGTGAAGGTTTCTCCACACTCACGGGCAAGCTTTCCGT
>JBEBGU010000621.1:0-3426 GCA_040081325.1 Prosthecobacter sp. | reverse complement strand
GAAGCGACTTGATGAGTTGAAGGCCGAGGGCGTGACGTTGAGGGCGAAGGCGGATGCGTTGAAGGCGCAGTTGAACGAGCTGCTCGGTGGTAAGTCGCTCAGCGAGGATCGTCAGCAACATGAAGCCCGTGTTTTGACCGCCGAGAAGGCGCTGCGCGAGTCCGAGACGAAGCTAAACATTCTGCAAACGCAGATCGCGGCGACGAAGGCGAAGCTGGAGCAGCTTGAAGTTCGTCGGGTGCCGTTTGAAGGGCAGGCGGTGCTGAACGTGGAGGCTTTGAGCGAACTGGAGGCGAAGGCGAAGCAGCTGAATGATGCCTTTGCGACCAAGCGCACCGAAGTGGGCTCACTAGAGCAGCAGGTGAAGAATGATGACGAGGCGCGGAAGCGTCGCGAGGCGGGGGACGCGGAATTGCAGGCGGCGGAGGTCGAATCACTGCGCTGGGGCAGGTTGAAGGAGCTGATCGGCTCGGCGGATGGTGCGAAGTTCTCGCGCTTTGCGCAGTCGCTCACGCTGCGACAGCTCATCGGGCTGGCGAACGAGCATTTGAAGGTGCTGGCTGAGCGCTATCGCCTGATGGCGGCACCGGGGGATGAACTCGATCTGCGCATCGTCGATCTCTATCAAGCGAACGTGGATCGTCCGATGGAAAGCCTGTCGGGCGGTGAGAGTTTCCTGGCGAGTTTGGCGCTCGCTTTAGGCCTCAGCGAGTTGGCGAGCCGGCATCATCCGATCGACTCGCTGTTCATTGATGAAGGCTTCGGCACGCTCGATTCGGAGACGCTGGAGGTGGCGCTGAGCGCATTGGAGAATCTGCGATCACGAGGGAAGACCATTGGGCTGATCTCGCATGTGGATTTGCTCAAGGAGCGGCTGACGACGCAGGTCCTAGTGGTGCGTGGAGCCGGGGGGACAAGTCGGATCGAGGTGGTGGCGTAGTGGTCTTCAGCGCAGACTTCCGACGCCGTCTTTGAGTTGGAAGAGCTGCTGCACTTCCGCATCGCTCAATGCACGATCAAACACGGCGAGGTCATCCTGATGGCCGACATAGGAGGCTCCGAGCACGAGCGCTACACTCGCTGGGTCCCAGCCGAAGGTCTGATCCCAGTTGTCGATGCTGCCCTGCTTCTTGCCATTCAGAAAAAGGCTGGCGCTGGGCTTGGGGGACTTGCTGTTCACGTTCGAGAGCGTGAAGGCGACATGCGTCCAGGTGTCGCGAGTGAAGGGTGGTTTTGACACCTGCACCATGGGGCGTTTGTCGAAAGCGATGTCCGCCCATTGCACGTTGGTGGGGTTCCAAATGTGGAAGAGCGGACGCACGGCGTAGCGGAAGAAGCGCGGTGTTTCATCCTTGGAGAATTCGAGAAAGATGTAGCCCTTCTTCGTGTCATCGCCCGTGATCTGCACGGGGTCGCAGTAACCGGGCTCCAGGTCTTCATCAGGAGTGAGGCGCAGCCAGATGGAGACGGTGGCGTTCCAGTTTTTGTCGTTGTAGCCGAGCATGTTCACGCCGCTGAACTGCGGACGAGTGGCTCCCTTCTTTGGAAAGTAAATGCAGCCGCCAAACTTCCCGCCGGTTGCCACGAGCTTCACGTCATCATTCGGCACGCAGGGCACGCCTTTCTTGCTGAAGCAGGTCTTGTCCCCTTTGCTGAAATCAGCATTGAGTGACGAATCGAACGACGCATGGAAAACAAGCGACGACTTGAGCGCATCCTGAGCGATGAGCGGGGAAGCGAGGCAGAGGAGAAGGGCGAGTGATTTCATAAAAGGAACGCCCCTCAATACGTCGCCCAAAGCGAGTCTTCCGCATTACTTCAGCGTCTTCTTCAGCCAGGCGATCATCTGCGCCGCGTAGTCCGAGTGCAGCTTCTCCCAGCCGCCCATGCCGTGACCGCCGCCGGGGATTGTGATCGTTTCACAGGCGTTGCCAGTGGCCTTCATCTTCGCCTCAAAGGTCACACTCTGCTCATGAGCCACCGTGGTGTCAGCATCGCCATGGATTTGGAGAAAGGGCGGCAGACCAGGATGCACTTGATTGATCGGCGACATCGCGGCCAGCTTCTTCCACGTCTCGTCATTGAGTTCCTCACTGCCGATAAGTCCTGCGAGACCTCGAAGTTCGTTGCGCCGCTTCACATGTGTCACCAGATCATGCGGTGCATAAAATGGCACGACGGCGGCCACTCGCGTCTCCCCTTCGCCCGTCACGCCTGCCCACGACACCAGATGCCCGCCCGCCGACTCGCCGATGAGCGCGATGCGCTTCACATCGACTTTGTATTCCGCCGCATGGGCCTTCACCCACTTGATCGCCGAGGCCACATCCTCCGCACAAGCAGGCCAGCGATGCTGCGGCGCGAGTCGATAGTTGATCGTGAACCACGCAAAGCCCGCCTTTGCCAGCGGCTCGAACAGAGGCTTGATGAACGTCTGCTTGTCCCCCTTCGTGAACCCACCGCCATGCACGAGGATGCACGTCGCGAAAGGCCCTTCACCTTCGGGAACAAAGGCATCGAGTGTCAGTGACACATCACCCGCCTTCGCGAACTCGATGTCCTGCTTCAGGCCAGGGAACGTGAAGGGCTTTGTCGCGGCCTGGAGGATGGCCGGAAGCAGGAAGGCGATCAGAGCGAGGTGTTTCATGTGGGCATTAACGCAGAACAAGTGTCGAAGCTTCACTCTGTGAAAAAGAACAACAAATAAGTTGTGCAACGGTTTTGTTGTGGATAATTCATGGACCCATGAGCGCCCCAACATCAAGCCCCGCACCCACCACTGACTTCTATGTTGGCTCTGTCATTGCCGCTGAGGATCTGCGTTTTCGGGGGCAGTTCATCGAGACGCTTTGGGAGTCCATCAGAAGTCACCATGTGCTGCTCAAGGCACCTCGGCGCTGTGGCAAAACCAGTGTCATGGAGCACCTGCGCCGCTATCCCCAGCATGACTACACGGTCATTTATGAAAACGTCCAGGATCTGGCCCACCCGGCGGACTTCCTGCTCGCCATCCTGGACAATTTCCGTGACGCCCACCCAGATCTGTTTCGCACACTGATCAAAGGCTGGAAAGGGGTGAGCAAGTGGCTGCCCAAGGTGGAGGAACTCGACCTCGGCGAGTTCAAGATGAAATTCCGTGAGCACGAGCAGGACTACCGCGAGCATTGGCGTCAGCATGGCGAGGCACTTTTTGCCCAACTGCGTGCTCTCAAGCGACCTGTGCTCATCATCGTCGATGAGTTGCCGGACATGCTGATCAATCTCCGCCAGGACGATCCCAAGCTCCTGCGTGACTTCCTCTCCTGGTTCCGCGACAAGCGCTGTGATCCCGCACCGAAGCGTGACTCTGTCCGCTGGCTGCTCGGCGGCTCGATCAACCTCTCCTCTACGCTCGATGGCATGGCGCTGCTGGATCGCATCAACGAC
>JBEBGU010000620.1:0-3427 GCA_040081325.1 Prosthecobacter sp. | reverse complement strand
GATCGAGTGCGTACTCGAGCAAGTTGGCAAGGCGGTCATTATCTGAATCAGCCGTGTCATCCGTCTTCGCCGGATTACGCAAATCGTCAGGGTTGGTGAAGTATTTGATCAACCACGAGTTTTCGGAATTGCCCGAACCGAGTCTAGATAGTGGATCGTCGGTGGTGGCACCGAATCCGAAAACAAACTGTGGAGTGATGGACCACGCACTGCCGTCTCCGAGGAAGCCGCTTTCACCATTGCCCCAGGCCCAAAGGCTGCCATCTGCGCGCACGGCGAGGATGCCGCCAACGCCTACGGAGAGATCGGTGATCTGAGAGATGCCTTCCACTCGTGCCGGGGTTGAGGCACTCAGTGCGCTGCTTGAAAAACGCCCCAACAGACCTGTGTAGAGGCTCCAGCCCCACACATCGCCATGGGCATCTAGGCCCATGACGAGATCGCCATTGACTTCGATCCGACGCAGTATTGGAAGGCCTGGAACAAGGGTGGGTGTGAGCACCACGGGTCCGGTAGCGACAGGACTCGTGATGCCGCCGCCCAGTCCCCAGACCCACACGCTGCCATCTGTCTTCAGCGCGGCATTGGCTTCACCACCTGAGCGAATTTGAATAATCTCGGATAGCCCGGTGACCTGCACTGGCGAGATCCGATTGGCAGTGGAGCCATCGCCAAGTTGTGCGTAATGATTGGCACCCCAGGCCCAGACCGTGCCGTCGTTGCGCAGCGCGAGGCTGTGCGCGCCACCGGCTGCGACCATGACGACTCCGGTTAATCCTGGCACGGCGACGGGTTTTAAGCGCGTGATCACCGAACCATCACCGAGCTGACCACGATGATTACGACCCCAGGAGCGCACGGTGCCATCGGCATTCACAGCGAGGCAGTGCAGAGTGTCTTCATAAGCGCCTCCGAGAGGTGGCGCATGGGCACCAGGGCTGACGGAAAAAGAGAGAGCGCCAGTCACATTCTGCACGGTGACTGCTGTGGCAGGGCTGGGAGGAGTGGTGCCAACGATGCCGATAGTGCCATTGCCAAACTCACCCCACTCATTGTCATCACCCCATGAGACGAGTGTTCCGGTGGTCTTGAGCGCGAGCACGAAAGTCCGATTCCATGAGGACAGCAAATCAGCTAACCCATTCGCTGCGGTGAAAGCGGCGGGTAGTTGTGAGAGCGGCCCGCCACCTGAGAATCCCCAAGCCATCCAAGACCCCGTTTGCTGTTTGATAGCCGCAGATGGTGAGCGGCCTGCACGAGCTAGTGTGACGTCGAAAACACCGGGCACTTGCACCGGCAGAAGTGATTCATCAAGACGACCGCCACCGAGTTCACCACGCTGATTTCTACCCCAGGTAAGGACTTCACCACTGCTGAGCAAGACGATGCTAGATTCACGTCCGGTTGAAATGGCACCGACCCCGTCTTCGCCCAATCCGGTGACTTCCTGCGGACGATTGGAAGGGTAGGGGACTCCAGTGCCAAGTTGGCCGATGTCGTTTCGGCCCCAACTAAAGAGGCGCCCGATGACATCCACACCGATGGCAAATCCATTACCGGCTGAAATGGCCGTCATTTCAGTCAGCTCATTGTAGGGAAGTGGTGTCTCGGTCGTGGGCGGGTAGCCTGTCTGCGTTTCATCTCCATCAAAGTCACCCCACCACCTGACCGTCCCGTTAGCCAGCACAGCATACGCTGTTTGATAGCCAGCGGTGATGTAACTGCCATTGGTTAGGCCTGCCACTTGAACAGGAGTAAAATTGGGTGCGACGGTTTCCGCGAGACCGATGCGGTGTCCCCATCGCCAAATTGTACCATCACTCTTCAAAGCCACGGTGTAGCGGCTACCTGCAGCGGTCATCACAGCATCACTAAGGTCTGTCACTTGCACAGGTGTGAAGCGATCCACCTGCGTGCCGTCACCGAGTTGACCACGTTCATTGCGACCCCAGGTCCAGACCGTTCCATCGACATTGACGACAGTGACATGCGAGCTGCCGGGGACGCCGCCTGCGGAGATCCAAGCGGCTTGAGGGCCAGGCAGAGCGTCGCTCCAAAGCCCCATCACTTGTACGGGAGTGGGATGCGCGAGCAGATCCGTGCTGCCAGTCGCAAGCAGACCGTCAGTGTTACCACCCCAAGCCCACACGCTGCCGTCATTCTTGAGCATGAAAGCAGTATTTCCAGTCGCAGCGACCATGACCGCGTCCTCCGAGTCGGGTAATACTACAGGAATGGAGCTGGCGTAGCCCTGCGCAGAATCATTCTCGGCTCCTGGCACCTGTCCATAATAGCCCCACCCCCAGGCTTTAACCTGGCCCTTTTGGATGGCGAGAGTGAAAGCATCCCCCTTGGCTACTTGGCCAGAAAGACTTAACCCGATACTCAACGCGCCAGTCGTCGTACCTACGCCACCCGTGCTGCCTCCTGAGTCCACAAGCAGGGGCAGGTAAAGTTTATCGAGCATACGCGCTACATTCAGCCGTCCACCGCTCGCACACTGATCCTTGAGTGCAGACACAGGCTCCACATTGTCGAGAATGATCTGGCGGATATGACGCGGGTCTTTGACATCCGGTTGCCACATGGTCAGCAGTGCGGCCGCGCCTGAGACGAGTGGTGCTGCCATGCTGGTGCCGTGTCGGCTTTCGTAATCATAAACAGAGTCGGCTGGTAGCTTCAGCCGCGTGCTCAAAATGCCGGTGCCTGGTGCAAACAAGTCCACTGTTTGTGCACCGGTATTTGATCCTAAAGTCAACGACCAAGAGGACACTGCGTCAGCCTGATCACACGCTCCGACGCTGATGATGAATCCGCTCGGGGTGCTGGCTGGATAGGTGGGGATACGATCGTTGTTTTGTTTTTTGTTACCTGCCGCAGCCACATGAATGACACCGTAGGGTTTGGGGCGCTGCGGATTGCTGAAAGTGAGTGTTGTTTTACTCAGCGCCTTGGTCGGGAAGTTACTCATAAATATCCGATCACCGCGCACAATGGTCACAAGTGTGCCGATAGGAATCCCAGCACCAATGACCGTCATGCCTGATCGTACCTTTTGAAGTTCTGCTCCAGTTCCTGTGAGCACGATTTCATTGGATTTGAGGGGCACGGTGCCCTTCAAGGCTACTGGCAGAGGATCACTTGTTCCCACGGGATTGTTGATCGCATCCAGCATCAATTTACTGTAGCCTGCGCCACCCCATGAATGATTTGCTACGGCCACTTGGCGCTCATTTTTGTTCAGCCCCTTCAGGTAATTCATCGCAGACACTGCAGCACTGTAAGTCCCAAAGGTTCCTGCTGCGGTTTTGCGGATGATGCGTAATGGTAAGATTCGAACATTCCAGCATAGGCCACTAACACCAATGCCATTGTTTCCCACCGCACCAATGATTCCTGCCACATGGGTGCCGTGGCCCACATCGTC
>JBEBGU010000619.1:0-3428 GCA_040081325.1 Prosthecobacter sp. | reverse complement strand
CATCCGCGCTACAATCAGGGTGCCTCCACCAGCCCAAACGCCAACGTCTTTGCTTACGCGGCAGCTCAGGTGAAAAAGGCCATGGATGTGACTCATCGCCTCGGTGGTGAAGGCTACACCTTCTGGGGTGGACGCGAAGGTTACGCCTCCCTTTGGAACACCAACATGAAGCGTGAAGTCGAGCACCTCGCCGCCTTCCTGCACATGGCCGTTGATTATAAAAAGAAGATCGGCTTCAAAGGCCCCTTCTACATCGAACCAAAGCCACGCGAGCCATCCACGCATCAGTATGATAGCGACGCTGCGGCCTGCTTGAACTTCCTCCGCGAGCACGGCCTCATGGAGCACTTCAAACTCAACCTCGAAACCAATCACGCCACGCTCGCCGGTCACAGCATGTGGCATGAGATGGAAGTCGCCGTCGCCGCTGGCGCACTCGGCTCCGTGGATGCGAACACCGGTGACGAACTCATCGGCTGGGACACTGACCAGTTCCCGACCGACATCTACCTCACCACGCAGATGATGCTCGTCATCCTCAAGAGTGGCGGCCTGACGACTGGCGGTCTGAATTTCGACGCCAAAGTGCGCCGCGAATCCTTCGAGCCTGTCGATCTCTTCCACGCCCACATCGGCGGCATGGATGCTTTCGCCCGTGGTCTCAAGATCGCCGCAGCCATCATCGAAGATGGTCGTCTCGATGCCTTCAAGAAGGCTCGTTACAGCACCTTCGACAACGGCATCGGAGCCAAGATCGAATCCCGCACCACCAGCTTTGAAGAACTCGAAGCCTACACCCTCGAAAACGGCGAGCCACTCATCGGCTCCGGTCGCCAAGAGATGCTGGAGAACCTGATCAACGACTTCATTTAAACCGGAGGAGTCAGAGTCTCTCACTCCTAATGAAAGAGGCAGGTCTCGCGACCTGCCTCTTTTTGTATCTTCCCTCACAGTTGAGTCTGGTCTTCAATGAACCGCCTCAAGAGCGACTTGGGACTCCCCAACCGGATGAACCCAATCAACGTCACCATTTCGGTGAATGCAGGGCGGGAATTCATTGGGATAATAGATATGCCTCAGGCCGCAAGCGACACCGAGACTGAGATGGTGCTCGGCGATGGCTTCGTCGCTCAAAAGGAAACGGAGACACATGTCGGTATGCTTCCATCTGCATTGCAGAAGACAGGGATCGGAGGGGGAACGCCAGGACATACAATATACCTTTCCATGATGGGTTAGCCTTGAGTGTGTTTTGCCAATGTTTGACAGGGACCTCCAGGGCGGTCGTTGCGGCCGTTCCAAAGCGGATGCCTGTGATTTCAGAACTTCCTTTATTTGAATGGATTGTTTGTTATCACAAATCGGCAACACTAGACAATCCTCAAGTGGCCGATTTTCCGTGGCTGTGAAAAAATATTTCTCATTTTTGCAACCATGCTTAAGAAGCACTGAGATTGCCCTGAGGCACTATCGTCTTTCCTGGATGCGATCCATTGACTGCAAGTTGCTGCTAGGTGCGTATGTTCTGCTCCATTCCACCATGCGACTCCTTGCCTTTCTTATCCTGACTACCGCCGCCGCTTTTGCCCAGACGGAGGCAGACTACCTGGCGAACATCCGCCAGCTCACCTTTGAAGGTCGCCGGTCGGGAGAGGGCTACTTCAATGCCGATGGAACGAAGATGATCTTCCAGTCCGAGCGTGAGGAGGGGAACCCGTTTTATCAGATCTACCTGATGGACCTGGAGACGGGCGACCAGGAGCGCATTTCACCCGGCATGGGCAAGACGACCTGCGCGTGGATTAACCCTGATGGGAAGCGCGTGCTGTTTGCCTCAACTCACACCGATCCTGATTCGAAAAAACTCCAGCTAGCCGAGTATGAAGAACGCAAGAACTCCAAGGTGCGCCGCTACGCCTGGGACTACGACGAGAACTACGACATCTGGCAATACACACTGGCGGACAAGTCGCTCAAGAACCTCACCAGCACACGCGGCTACGATGCCGAAGGCGGGTGGTCGCCTGATGGTAAGAAGATCGTCTTTGCCAGCAATCGTGCTGCCTATGAAGGCAAGCTGAGCAAGGAGGACGAAGAGCGCCTGAAGATCGACAAGCAGTACTTCATGGAGATCTACACCGCTGATGCGGACGGCTCAAATGTGCAGCGCCTCACCAGCGTGCCCGGTTATGACGGCGGTCCGTTTTTCAGCGCCGACAGCAAGCGCATCTGCTGGCGACGATTCACGCCCAAGGGTGATGTGGCTGAGGTTTGGACGATGAATGCCGATGGCAGCGACCAACGCGCCATCACTAAGCTCGGAGCGATGAGTTGGGCTCCCTATTTTCACCCGAGCGGTGACTACCTGATCTTCACTACGAACCTAAACGGCTTTGCCAATTTTGAGCTCTACATCGTCGATGCCGCAGGCAAACACGAGCCAGTGCGAGTGACCACGACGGACGGCTTTGACGGCCTGCCTGTCTTTACGCCGGATGGCAAGAAACTCTCGTGGACCAGCGGACGCACAGCGAACACACAGAGCCAGATCTTCATGGCTGACTGGGATCATGATCATGCAAGGGCGGCTCTGGGACTCGGCTCAACGGTCAAGCTGGTCAAAGCGGTCAAGACCCCCGACTTCACACTAACCAAAGGTGAGATCACGCCGACAGACATGCGCCAGCATGTAACCTACCTCGCCAGCGATGAACTCGATGGCCGTCTCACCGGCACGCCGGGTGAAATGCTAGCGACGCAGTATGTGGCAGACGTTTTCAAAGGCATCGGCCTGGAAGCATACGGAGATGAAGGCTGGTTCGAGCCATTTGAATTCACCGCAGGCGTCGCACTTGGAGATGGCAACCGCTTGACCCTCCTTGACCAATCTTTGACCGCCGACAAAGACTGGCGTCCTCTTTCCTTCTCCCAGCTCGGTGACGTGGCCGCGAGCGGCATTGTCTTCGCTGGGTACGGCATCGAGACACCGGACGAGGCCACGGACAAGGACGGTAAGAAGCTCGATCCCTATAGCAGCTACGCGCATCTCGACGTAAAGGATAAGTGGGTGCTCGTGCTGCGCTATTTGCCAGAAGGCATGAACCAGGATCGGCGCAATGAACTCACGCGCTATGCAAGCCTTCGTCACAAAGCACTGGTCGCTCGGCAGAAGGGCGCGCGCGGTTTGATCATCGCCAGCGGCCCTAGCAGCAAGGTCGTGGAACAGCTCGTGCCGATGGCTTTCGATGCGTCACTCGCGACCTCAGGCATCGCTGCGATCAGTGTGACGGATGCCCTCGCGGACAGCTTTTTGAAAAGCGCAGGCAAGACTCTCAAAGAACTCCAGGAGAAACTCGACACCGGCGATCTCATGGGCGGCATCGAATGCACGGGTCTGACACTCAGCGCCAAGATCGACATCAAACAGG
>JBEBGU010000618.1:0-3430 GCA_040081325.1 Prosthecobacter sp. | reverse complement strand
GCTATAACTACACAGGCTACCCGATGATCCGTCAGGCACGCCAGATGATCGAGCAGGGCAAGCTTGGCGAACTCCGCAAAGTGGTCGTCGAATATCCACAAGGCTGGCTGGCAACGATGCTGGAAAACACGGGTCAGAAGCAAGCTTCATGGCGCGTCGATCCGGCCATCTGCGGAGCCGCAGGCTGCATGGGAGACATCGGCACACACGCCATCAACTTGGCCGAATACGTCACCGGTTTGCACATCAAGGAACTCGCCGCCGACCTCACCATCTTCCTCGGCAAAGAAGGCCGTCGTCTTGAAGACGATGGCAACGTACTGCTACGCTTCACCAATGGAGCCAAAGGCGTGCTCCACTCCAGCCAGATCAGTGTCGGCTGCGAAAACAATCTCAGCCTCCGCGTCTATGGAGAACTGGGCGGCATCGAATGGCATCAACGTGATCCGAATACCATGCTCGTCACATCGCTCGACCAACCGATGCAGGTCTATCGCACCAGCATGGGCTACCTCGGCAGCGCCGCTGCTGCCGCGAGCCGCACGCCCGCCGGCCACCCCGAAGGCTACCTGGAAGGCTTCGCTAACATCTACCGGAACTTCACCAACCACATCCGCGCTGTCGAGGCAGGCACCGCACCGAACCCGCTCGACATGGATTACCCAACGATCGAGGAAGGCGTGGCTGGCATGGCCTTCATCGAAGCCGTGGTGGCATCATCCGCTAACAATGCCGCATGGACACAGCTCGACTACACGCCGAGCGAACGAGCCAAGTATGGCGATGCGACGCTGAATTCAGATCGCGGCGGACTCGGCTGATACGACGATTCAGGTCGATCCCGAAAAAATAACCTCGGAATCAATTCTCTTCGACACATCACAACGAACAGCGGGCCTTCCCAGGCCCGCTGTTCTCGTTTAGAGTCACTTCATGAAGCCACCACCACTGCCACTGACTCTTGGTTCACGCCTTGCGCGGATAGGTCTTTGGCTGCAACTGGCACCACTCTTCGGCATTGCCGATACCCTGCGGCAGATGTGGAAAGCTTTTCAGCCCGCGATCGCCGAGCTGAGCCGACATGGGAGCACCGATCCCTTCTTCATGACCCGAGTCATGGGTGATGTGATCAAAGTCTCAGTCACTAGCTCCATGATCGGCACCGTCATCAGCTTCATCGGCGCCGCCCTGATCTTCATCGCCTATTTCAAATACCAGCACCGCCCGCGCTGGGCCACCGGGTTCCTCATTGCCTTCGTCATTCTGGGCATCATGACCTTTGTGTTTGCTTTCATTCCGATGCCAAAGCTGGCGTGAATCTGGCCCGATAGTTTGACCTGCGCAGGGCGTTTGCTTGAGCCACCTCATTCTCACTGTTCAACCATGCACCGAATCATCCTTCCACTGCTAGCCCTTACTTTCGGAGTCACTTCCGCTGCCTTTAGTCAACCCATCAAAGCTACACCCAAGGCTGCGGGTCTCGGTTTGCAGAATGATGATCGCGTTATCTTCATCGGCGACTCAATCACCCATCAGTGCCTCTACACTCAGTATGTGGAAGACTTCTTCTACACACGCTATCCAAAGCTACGCATTCACTTCCGCAATGCAGGTGTCAGCGGTGATCGCGCCGTGGATGCGCTGAATCGTTTCGATGACGACATCGCCTCATTCAAGCCGACCGTCGCCACGATTCTTCTCGGCATGAATGATGGTGCTTATCAGGACTTTTCGCCGGAGATCTTCAAAGCCTACGAGCGTGACATGACCGCGCTGCTAGATCGTCTGGATGCACTGAAGGTGCGCGTGTTTCTCATGAGTCCGACCATGTTTGATCATCAGGCATTCGAGCAGATGGTGGCCAAAGATCCAGAGCGTGGAAAGAACAAGAACCCAGCAAACTACAACGCCGTGCTCGCCTACTTTGGCAAGTGGGGGCAAGAAGTCGCCCGCAAACGTGGCTATGGCTTTATCGACATGTATGGACCGCTGAACAAACTCACGACGGAAGGCCGCACCAAGGACCCAAACTTCACGCTGGTCGCCGATGCCATCCATCCTGGTGGAGACGGGCAGTTCGTCATGGCCTACTCCATGATCGAAGCTTTCGGTGAACCCGGAGGTGCCTGGAACCTCATGGCCACACCCGCTGGCGGCACCTGGAAAGTCACCACCAGCGCAGGCAGTACGACCACGGTCACTGGCGGTGAAGCTGGCAAATCTCTCACACTCACCCTTCAGCCCAAATGTCTCCCTTGGGCCGTGCTCGAGGAAGCCAAGATCGGTGCCACACTCACCGCAGCCGGACACCGCAAAAGCGTTGAAGTGCTGACCATCAACGGCCTGCTGCCAGGGCGCTACGATGTCCTTGAAGACAGCCAAATCGTCGGCACCTGGGACCACATCACCCTCGGCAAAAAGATCGAACTCCAAGCCGATCCTGAGTCCGTCACACTGCATCAGGCACAGCAGGTCATCGCCCTGAACAAAAAGCGTAATGATGAAGCCATCCGCCCGCTGCGTGATCTCTATGGTAAGCGCAAAGGCATGCTGCGTGGCGACAAGGCAGCCTTTGAAACTTGGTGGAATGGCGAAGGCAAGGCCAGAGAAGCCGAACTGATGAAGAAGGCGGAAGCCATCGAAGACGAGATCTACAAGATCAATCAGCCCGCCGAAGTGAAGCTCGAAGTACGACCATCGACTTCACCCGCACCAGTGAAAGCCAAGCCTACCGCCAAGAAAAAGGCGGCATAAAAAGCACTTCTCGCTGACGCTACGAGCCTGAATAAAACGATGTCAGATTCCACGACCGAAACCAATCCCTGGACCACATTGAGCACTCGTGAGACGTACTCGAATTCTTGGATTCGGGTGCGGGAGGATCAGGTGATTAAGCCGAGTGGTGGAGCTGGGATATACGGAGTGGTGGAATACAAGAACCGCGCAGTGGGCGTGGTGCCAATCGATGAAGAGGGCTACACTTGGCTTGTGGGGCAGTGGCGCTACTGCCATGAGAGCTATCAGTGGGAAATTCCAGAAGGTGGCTGCCCACCGGGAGAGGAACCTGCGGAATGTGCGCTGCGTGAGTTGCTGGAGGAGACAGGCATCCGCGCGGCGATCATCGAACCGCTGCTCATGGGGGTGCAGCTTTCAAACTCGACCACGAATGAAGTGTGCGATCTCTTCGTGGCTCATGGCCTAACGTTTGGTGAGGCTGCACCGGAGGATACCGAGAAACTGAAGGTGAAGCGTGTGCCTTTGAGCGAGGCCATCGCGATGGCGATGGATGGACGCATCCAAGACAGCCCGAGCGTGCTGGCGCTGCTGCGGTTGGCGCTATTGCCTGAGTTTAAAGAGCACCTCAAAGGCGTGTGACACGCAAGCGCATGAAGCGTTTGGCAACTCCGCCGATGGCGGTGTTGTCACGAAC
>JBEBGU010000617.1:0-3437 GCA_040081325.1 Prosthecobacter sp. | reverse complement strand
GAGGTAGGGTTGGCAAAGAACAGCTTCACGATCAACGACGGCACGGATGGAGTCGGCGTATCGCTGGTTGCGGGCGCAGCATGTCCCACTTTGGGCGACGATGTGGAGGTGGAGGGGCAGACGATGACCTTTCGTTTGGCGAAGTCTGACTACCCACATGTGCAGACCAATGCCGTGCGTGTGTCGGGCAAAGGTGAACTGCCAAAGCCTATCAAGCTCAGCCTTCCCGATCTGAAGACGCTCAAAAACTACGAGCGCTGGGTCAGTGTGGAAGGCTACGTCATCCGCTGGAAGTTCAGCCCCACAACGAAGGAACTTTTCATCATCATCGTGAACGACGGCACCTACACGACCTGCGCCGTGCGCACGGATGCGCGGCCTGATTGGCTGGACCAACTGATGCGGGCCAAAGTGCGCATCACAGGCATCAATGCCGTGGTGAACCTTGGTGATGACATCGGTGCACTCATCGCCCCCTCCACTGCGCAGCTTGAAATACTCACGCCAGGAAGTGACAGCATGTTTGATGCGCCGCTGGTTTCCATCCAGGAGGTGAATGCCCGGAAATCCGACCCTGGCATGAGAGTGAAAGTGCGTGCGGTCGTCGCAGCGCAGAATGGTTATCAGTTCTACCTCCGGGGTGAAGGCGGTGCCATGATGGCCGCTCTCCAGTACCCCTGGACGCGCGTGCCAGGCAGCACCGACGAGTTGGCTGACGCAGGGCCGTGGCCGATGGTCAGTCTAGGAGATGAAGTGGAGTTTGTCGGCAGCTCGAGCCTAAACACGGTTTATGCACTGATGTATGGAGACGTGCGTGTGATCGGCAAAGGCCGCATCGAACCGCCAAATAAATCCAGTATTGAGGCAATCAAGGCCGGAAACTACAAAGACAACTGGGTCACGCTGGATGCGCGAGTTTTTAACTGGGCACGCATAGGCAACACGACTTTCTACACCGTCTGGGGCGAGCGTGACTACTGGACGATTCATGTGCCGACTTCGGCAACACTGGCCTTTCCCAAGAATCTCCACGGAGCCGAGGTGCGCTTCACTGGAGCTGCTCTGCGCGGAAGCGGCGGCATTGGCTTCTACATCCCCGACTCAGCTTCCTTCCAAATATTGACGCCCGGCACCGAAGACCCCTTTGATGTTCCAAACTTTAGCGGTGCAGACATCATCGCTGATCGTGTGCCGAAGTCTGCACCCGTGAAGTTCAAAGGGCGGGTCATCGGCATTGCCGAGTCGCAAATCATCTATCTACGCACCGCCACTGAAGCGCTGCGCGTGAAACTACTGCCACCAGCACCACATGACGCGGGTGGCACTTATGCCGACTACGGCCCGCCGCCCGCGCTCAAAATGGGTGACGAAGTGGAAGTGATGGGCTGGACCATTCGTGAGCCCTCTGACAGCCGCCTCGCGCACTTTGACCTCATCTCTTGCAGCGCCCGTATCTTGCGTAGTGCGGAACCACCCAAACCCGTGACGACCACCTTCACCCGCATCGCCAGTGGTGAACACACCCATGATCTAGTGGAAGTGCGCGGGCGACTGCTCACCATCCAAGTGCAGCCCTTGGGGCAGGGGCAATGGGAAACAACGATGCTGTTGAAAGCAGCCGGCACGCGAATGACCGCAGTGCATCAGAGTTCAGTACTGCACCCTTTTGAAACGCTGAAGGCGAATGACGACATCTTCATTCAAGCCCTGGTAGATCGAGCCACCTCACAGACGCCACGCCGACTTCGATTACTTTCCCCCACCGATGCGAAGTCGCTCGGATTCTCGGCGGAACTCATGGCGCTGAGGGTCTGGGGCTGGGGCGCACTCGCCGTATTCATCTTCGGCATCCTCGGCGGCTGGGTACTTCTGCTCCGGCGCTCACACCGCCGTCAGGCGCAGGTGACTGCCAAACTAAAAGCAGCGAATGACGCCGCTCGTGAAAGCGAGCAGCGCTGGAAGCTACTTTTTGAGCAAAGCCCGCTCAGCGTACAGATTTTCTCACCCGATGGACAGACGAAACGCTTCAATCAAGCCTGGAAGAATCTCTTCCGACTTAACGACGAGCAGGGCCACGGCTTTAACGTGCTCACGGACCCCGACCTCAATGCCTCCGGCGCGGTGAATCTCATCCGCAAAGCCTTTGAAGGTGAAGTCGTGCATGTGCCGCCAGTCCCCTTCCCCGTGAACACCGAGCCGCCTGAGACACGCTGGATCGGCGGCGTGCTTTACCCCGTCAAAAACGAAGCTGGTGTAATCATCGAAGTCGTCACCATCCACAACGACATCACCAAACAGAAGCAAGCTGAGGCAGCCATGCTGGCGATCAACCACACCCTCGAACAGCGCGTCAACGAGCGCACCGTCGAACTCAGTCTGGCCAAGGTCGAGATCAGTCGCGCACTCGATCAGGAGCGCGAACTCAGTGAACTCAAATCACGCTTTGTGTCGATGGTCAGCCACGAGTTCCGCACGCCACTGGGCATCATCATGAGCGCCATCGAACTCATGCAGCACTATGACGGGCGCCTGACTGTGGAGAAGCGTGCTGAGCTACAAATGGACATCTTTAGCGCCACCCGACTCATGGCCGGACTCATGGAGCAGGTGCTCGTGCTCGGGCGGGTGGAGGCTGGCAAACTAGCCTGCAAAGCCACCTCTTGTGAGCTCGACATCCTCATCAGCAAACTCACCGACGAGTGCCTCTCTGCCACCAACCGCAGATGCCCCGTCACTTGGTGCGCAGAAAACAATCTCGACGGCGCACAGGCTGATGATTCGCTGCTGCGGCACATCTTTGGCAACCTAATCAACAACGCCGTGAAGTACTCGCCCGAAGGCAGCGAGGTGCTCTGCACTGCACGCCGTGAGGGTGATGACGCCGTCTTCCAAGTCATCGACCACGGCATCGGCATCCCAGAGACGGATCGCGCTCGGCTATTCGAAGCCTTTCACCGTTGCAGTAACGTCGGCGAAATCCCTGGCACTGGCCTGGGCCTCGTCATCGTGAAACGCTGCGTCGATCTGCATGAAGGCACGATGCAGATCGACTCCACGATTGGAAAAGGAACGACGTTTACGGTGAGGCTGCCGCTGTTTGGTAAGTAGGTCGGGAAGGTTTGGAGCGTGTTGGCAACTCCACCTTCAAAGCAGTCGCAAAGTCGGGCAAAGGTGGCGCTGAGTGTTGCCAATACATCACGCGCCCAGCCTTCACGACCTACGCGCGTCGCATCCGACCAAAGTCGTAGGACCATCGTCCTATAACGGGGGACGCGAGCGTGATGCAGGATGTGGATGTGAGTTCGGTCGTTCTTCGAACTCGAATTCAACAACTCAACTCCATCCTCAATAATGAAATCTAGCATCTACCTCTCCACGGCTCTCTTCGCGCTCTGCGCCATCACCGCGCCGCGTGCGCTTCATGCTCCCGCAGCAGC
>JBEBGU010000616.1:0-3438 GCA_040081325.1 Prosthecobacter sp. | reverse complement strand
GGCTGGCGGGTCAAAGCTAGTCGAGTAGCGACCGCTGGATTTATTCTTGGTGGCGCAACTGCTCAGGGCGGCAGCCACGGCAACGAGGGCGATAGTCTGGAGGAAACGTGAGTTCATAGGAGCGCCAGACGTAGCACTCCATGCCCATGACTCCAGCCTTTTTCTCACACTAAAAGATGGCCGTTGACCGTGACCTGCGTTCTATGGGAGCATCACCGCCACTGCCCATGAAAATCTCGTATCGCGTGTCTTGTCATCCCTGATTTCGCTCTCCACCATCAGCGCTCAAGAGACCACGAAACCAGTCCCTGTGCCTGAGGCTAAAGAGTGGGTGCTCTTTGATGGTAAATCTCTCACCGACTGGGAGACCGTTGATATTGGCGGCAGTGGTCAGGTCGAGTTAGAGGGCGGCGTCCTCATCATCAATCAGGGGGATAGCCTCAGCGGCGTGCTTTACAAAAAAGTCGCCGAGCTACCCGTGATCAATTACGAGATCAGTCTCGAAGCCAAGCGCCTCCAAGGTGTGGACTTTTTTTGCGGACTGACCTTTCCCGTGGGGGATCTGAAGACCTGCGGCACCCTCATCTGTGGTGGCTGGGGCGGCAGCGTCACCGGCATCAGCAACATCGACGGCATCGACGCCAGCGAGAACTCCACAGGCACCTACCAGCGCTACGAGGACGATCACTGGTACAAGATCCGTCTCCGTGTTACCGCAGAAAATCTTGGCGTTTGGATCGATGACAAACAAGTCGTGGACTACGATCTCAAAGACCGCAAAATCAGCCTCCGCCCCGGCCCCATCGAAAGCTACGCCCCCCTTGCTCTCAGCACGTTCAACACGAGTGCCGCCATCAAAAACGTGAAGCTAAAAGCGATCAAGCCGTGAGCTTTTGTTACCCGTTTCGATCTGCGCTATCGGCGTTCGCCCGTGATCAGGGAGAACGGCAAGTAATCGCCCATATCGCTGCTGAATGTGCGGATACGTTTTTTGTCTGATTCTGAAAAGAAACGGTTCTCAGCCATCCATGCATCGGCTTTGACTGGGTCTGATTTATACCAGCGAGCAGCGATGTTTCTCTTGGCTCCTTCTCGGAGTTTCGCATCTGGAATGGTATTCACCCAATTGATGGCTGAGGTAGGGTCACTGCGGGCTAGGGTCGAGGCGTAGCCTGCCAAAGCGAGATCGCGGTCGGTCGAATTTGGCTGAATCTTCAGCCACGCGCTTGCTGCGGCGAGATCTGTCTTGGCCCAGGCTTGACCGAGCTCAGCGACGCTCCGATCACGGCTATTTGAGTCAGGCATACTATTGAGCATGGACAGCGCCTCATTGAACTTGCCATTGCGGATCTGAATGCCGGTCATCGTGCGGTAAATTTCGTCTTTCATCTTACCTTCAGGAATCTTAGCCAGCAGTGAAGCGCGCTCTTTTGCACTGAGGCTGTCTGAGTAATAGGAAAACTCAAAGCGCACGCTCTGAAGCAACTTTTCATCAGTCGTGGTAGCGAGATAGGCTGCTGCGGCGGCAGGGTTAGCACGGAACCAATCACCCCAGGCTTTTTTGAAAGAACTGGTTCGGGTTTCACCATCTGAAATGGTCTGGACATAGGCGAGCGCGGCGGCGGGATCTGCCTTGGCCCAGGCCCCCACGGCAGAGGCCGTGGCATCTTGTCTGAGCTGCGGATTTGTCTGTGACTGTGCCCACTTTAATGCGGCAGCAGGATCGCGATCTACCCAGGCCCCCATGAGGCTTGAAAGCATGCTGTTGCGGCGCATTTCATCCTTGAATGAGATGGCCAGGTTCGCGGCCTTCAGCGGGTCTTTTTCTGCAAGCTGTCTCAGCCCAGAGGAAAAAGAGAATGAATCAATCGGCTGATCAGGATGACTGTTGCTATAGGCGATTGCGGCAGCGACATCGACTTTACTCCACTCAGTGAAGACGCTGTTCAATACCGTCGAGCGCTTACCACCCATGCTGAGACTCATGGCTAAAACGATGGCGGCTGAGGGATTCGTCTTCGCCACGGCAGATGCCACAGCTCCGAGTAAAAGACCTGTTTCCTTATCTGATGAATCGGCCATGGCGGCCTTCCAGGCTGCCTGTGGGTCTAGGATTCCCCAGGCATAGTACAATTGTCTGCGCAAGGCATCACGGTCACTGCCTTTTGGCATGGCCGCTAGCAGCGCCAGGGCAGACTTGAGTTCTTCTGTAGATAGTTTTTTGACAGCTTTCTGTGCCGACTTCATATCAAAGTCCACGAGGATTTCCTTCATCTGATCTGCGAGTGAAAGGCCTGCGCTGAGTGCGGTGTCATCATGGGCAGTTCCCGCATTGGCTGGATCGTTGGCCTTTCCCGCCGCAGACTTAGCTTTAACAGAGTCAATATGAGCAGTAGGCCCATCACTCCCTGCACTGACGCCACGCAGACTGTATCCTGCGACTCCACCGACCAGAAGACATATCACGGGCAATGCGATGTTTTTCATGATGCGGGTGAGAGTAATGAAAAATGTCTGAGTGGGTCAAGATGCATTCATTATTGTGGACAGTTCTTGACGCACAATCGGGAGCGCTGATGGATTCTCTTCAGAGCAACGTTTCTTGAGTCTCTATGATGACTCCGTTTCGTTTCCTGACTGTCTGCTCGCTTTTGATTTCAACTTTCGCTGCGGCAGAAATGCCGATAGCGATGCCGCTTTGGGAAAAGGGAGCGCCGGGATCGGAGGCGCGGGTGGCAGAGGCGGAATTACAGGACGGGAGCAATGTGGGGAATGTCCACAACCCGTCGATCACGCTTTTTATTCCGACAAAAGATGCGACGGGCACGGCGGTGATCATCGCGCCGGGTGGTGGGCACTCAAAGCTGTGCCTGGGGCATGAAGGCTATGCGTTGGCTAAATGGTTTCGTGATCATGGGATCGCTGCCTTTGTGCTGAAGTATCGGTTGGCTCGGGAAAAGGGATCGACCTACACGATTCAGGATCATGCGATGGCTGACACACGCCGGGCAATCCGCATGGTGCGGAGCCGGGCCGGGGAGTGGGGGATCAAGCCTGATCGCATCGGCATCATGGGCTTTTCCGCAGGCGGTGAATTGGCAGCATTTGCGGCGATGAAGAGTGACTCGGGTAAGCCTGACTCGGCGGAAGTAATCGAACAGATGAGTTGCCGCCCGGACTTTCAGGCGCTGATTTATCCAGGTACCTCGAATCTGTTTTCAGCAGAGAAGGGGATGCCGCCACTTTTCATCGCTTGTGGTTATGGTGACCGTCCGGACATCTCAGAAGGGATGGCAGCGCTCTACCTGAAATACAAAGCTGCGGGAGTGAAAGCCGAACTGTATCCGTCATTCCCGGCACCGTGAGCTGAGGGTTGACGTTGGTGGTTGAGCTAGGCGGTCACCAGGGCTGACTCGGTTTTGGCTGGCTTCCGGGCGG
>JBEBGU010000044.1:0-12869 GCA_040081325.1 Prosthecobacter sp. | reverse complement strand
AATGTGCCGGAGTTGGTGAAGCTGCTGAAGAGCTTCCAGCCTGAGGTCGTCATCAATGTGGCGCTGCCTTACCAGGATTTGACGATCATGGATGCCTGCCTGGAAGCTGGGGTGCATTACATCGACACGGCTAACTATGAGCCGCGTGATGTGGCCAAGTTTGAGTATCACTGGCAGTGGGCCTATCAGGACAAATTCAAAGCCGCTGGCCTGACAGCTCTACTCGGTTGCGGATTCGATCCCGGTGTCACAAATGTCTATACGGCCTATGCGATGAAGCATCACTTCAGCAAGATCGACACGCTCGACATCCTCGACTGCAATGCGGGTGATCACGGCAAAGCTTTCGCGACCAATTTCAATCCTGAGATCAATCTGCGCGAAGTCACCGCCAATGGTCGCTATTGGGAAAACGGTCAGTGGATCGAAACCAAGCCCCTGGAGATCAAGCGCAGTTTCTCTTTCCCAGAAGGCATCGGTCCGAAGAACATCTACTGCCTCTACCATGAGGAACTGGAGTCGCTGACCAAGCACTTCGACATCGGTCGTGCGCGCTTCTGGATGACCTTTGGCGATGCCTACATCAAGCACATGGAAGTGCTCGTGAATGTCGGCATGACCCGCATCGACCCCGTCATGCATCAGGGGAAAGCGATCATCCCCATCGAGTTTTTAAAGACGCTACTCCCTGAGCCAGGCTCTCTCGGTGCCGATACCAAAGGCAAGACTTGCATTGGCAACTGGATCGAAGGCACAGGCAAAGATGGCCAACCCAAGCGCTACTATGTGTACAACATTTGTGATCATCAAGAGTGTTACAAAGAGACCAACAGCCAAGGTGTCAGCTACACCACAGGTGTCCCGGCCATGATCGCCGCCCGCCAGCTTCTCACGAATCCGAGCGAGTATCGCCAGCCCGGTGTGTGGAATATCGAGCAGCTCAATCCTGATCCCTTCATGGCTGATCTCAATGCTTATGGCCTACCATGGCTTGAGACTTGGCCGACTGAGGCGCTACCAGCAGAATGAAATCCTACATCCCCGCTTGCTGCTCCACCCACTGCACCGCATAGCGGACGAGGGCGGCACCGTCGGTGATGGAGAGCTTGTCTTTAATGTGCGCGCGGTGGGCTTCGACGGTGCGCGTGCTGATATTCAGGCGCTCACCGATCAGCTTGGTGGCGATGCCTTGGCCAATCATCTCCAGCACTTCGAGCTCGCGATCCGTCAGTGTGTCGATGGCGGCAACAGAAGCTTTTTGTCGATGCCCGCTCACCTGCTCCAGCATCCGACTGGCCATGCCATCGCTGACATAAATACCACCGCCGAGAACTTTCCGCACTGCCGTGATGAGGTGATCAGCAGCAGCTTCCTTCATAATATAGCCACGGGCACCTGCACGCAGGGCACGCTCTCCATACAAGGCCTCGTCGTGCATGGAGAGGACGAGGCAAAGGGTGCCCGGATATAGGGCTTGGATGTCTTTGAGAAGTTCCAGGCCGTTCTTATCCGGCAGGGTCAAATCAATGACGACAAGATCGGGATTAAACTGGCCCACTGCGGTAAGCCCATCACGCGCATTGCCAGCTTCCGCACAGACTTCCAGCCCCTCTTCACTTCGAATGAGCTGCGCGAGGCCATGGCGCATGATGGGGTGGTCATCGACCAACAGCAGGCGCTTCATGACCGACTGCGGCGCTGAGGAGTTTTTTGTGGAGTTGGGAGTGGGACGCGACATCGGACGAGGGTGCCGCCTGATTGATCATGCTCGACGGCGAACACACCGCCTATCATTCGAGTGCGATGGCTCATGGTCAAGAGTCCCATGCCAGTGCTCTTGCCTGTTATATTATCTGGGATGCCGACGCCGTTATCACGAATCATGAGCTGTAGCTCCCCATCCACTTCAATAAGTGAAAGCTCGATCCGATCTGCGCGACTATGCTTGAGGGCGTTTGCTACAGCCTCTTGAGCGATTCGAAATAGCTGTGTAGCCACCTTATTATCGGGCACCTGCACGGGCCGCTCACAACGGAAGGGGCAGCTCACACGGAAGATACGCTCCGTACCCTGCGCCAGCTCGGCGAGTGCCGCCATGAGCCCCGCAGAGTCCAGAACCACAGGCATAAGGCCACGCGACATTTCACGCGCTCTGACATTGGCATGAGTCACCAGCCGCACGATTTCCTGAAGGCTCTCCGCCTGCTCGGAGCCACCTTTAGTTAGCTGCTGGTGCGCCACTTTAGCTAGGCAGCCAATCGCGGCGAGTTGCTGACAAAGATCATCATGAATGTCCTGGCCGATGCGGTGCTGCTCCTCTTCACTGATTTGAAGGATCTTCTCCTCCAATTGCTTCCGATCCGTGAGGTCTCGGATGATACCGGTGAAAACGCGGCGACCGTCCTGGAGCATGACTTCACCCACAGAAAGATCGAGCGGAAAGATGGTGCCGTCCTTGCGTTGACCGACGACCTCGCGCCCGATTCCAATAATCTTCTTCACGCCCGTCTTCAGGTAATTCTGCACATAGCTGTCATGCGCATCACGATAGGGCTGCGGCATGAGAAGACTGATGTTTTGCCCGACCAACTCCTCTTTTGAATAACCAAAGATACGCTCCGTCGCTGAGTTCACCGTCTCGATGATGCGCGCCTCACTCATCGTGATGATGGCGTTCACTGCTGTCTCGACAATGGCTGCGCTTCGTTTCTCTGAGGAAATGAGTGCTTCACGAGCAGCTTGGAGATCTGTGACATCACGCCCGATGCATAGGATGCCCGTCACCTGCCCCAGCTTGCCTTTCACGTCCGAGTGCAGCCACTCCACATGCCGCAGTGAACCGTCACGGACGCGCAGAGGTTGCACATGATTACGACTCCGATCACCACCTATTCCATCACGACACAAGGCCCGTGCCGCCGCCTGAAATTCAGCAGGCACAAGCATCGACACCCAGTCGCGTTGCTGCAATTCCTCCGACGTATAGCCGGAAAGCAGCTCTAGACCGTGGCTCATCCATTGGATCTGCCCATGAGTATCCACGCCCATCACCAGCATCCCAGAATGTTCCACGAGGCTTTGTAAAAGAGCAGGGTCAGTAGTGGGACACATGAGAGTGGTAGGGCCGCGATGCTCCGCGCCCTGGCCAGCGCTGTCAACTCTGCCCACTAAAGCATCTGAACACGCACCGCTGCCGTCGAGTGCTAGAATGGAGTGCTGAAGCAAATCAGTCATCGCCGGAGAGATCAATCAATCCATGCCTGTTGACATACCGTCAGGTTTCACAGCGAGGATAGAGCATGGCGCATTCACCACGATTTTCTCCGCAGTGGTACCAATGAGCATTTCGCGCAGCCCTGTTTTGCCGCGCGTGCCCAACACCACCAGATCAGCGTGGGTTTCCTGCACATGCTCCAGGATCGTCTCACGGATATTCAAGCGCTCGATCACCGTGGTCTTCACAGACACTCCAGGAGCCTCAGCACTCAAAGGTTTAACAAAAAATTTCAAATCTTCACTCCACTGGTCCAGCGTCACTGTATCTGAGGCAGATGGCATCGGCACTCCCATGCCGCCGTAGTCCAGTGACAAGGCCATGGCCGACTGATAAACATAGAGGCAGTCCACAGAAGCCCCGTCCTGCCCAGCGATCTGTAGCGCACGGCGCACCGCTTTGACCGAGTTTTCAGAGAAGTCCACACAGGTAGCGATTTGCTTGAAAGGTCCGATCGCATCTTCACGCACCAGCAGCACATCCACCGGAGCCTTGCGCACGCATTTCGCGGCGATCACACCGACTCGATTGGACTCTTGCAGAGATCCCCGCACACCCATCACCAGCAGATCCGCCTCATACACGCGGCAGACCTCCGATAGTTCCTGAAAAGGACTGCCGATGCGCACCTCCACCGCCGCGTTATGCGTCCCGAGATCGGTTTCATCGACAAATTTCCTCAGCCGAGTCTGCCACTCTGCACGCACCGTCGCCTGATCAGCCGAGAGTGCGCGCTTGAGCTCATGGACCAAGAATTCATCCATCACATGGACGATGGTGAGCCGCGCTTGATTGGCCGCAGCCAGCCGTACGGCCTGATGCAGGGCATTGCGACACGAAGGGGTGAAGTCCACGGCAGCGATCAGATGGGAATACATTTTCATAGATGGATGGCCGAGACTAGCCGCCCACATCCGCCACCGCGCTGCTTCCCTTGGCTTCCACTAGGCCGTGATTGTGCTGCACCTTGCCAACACGACATCCCTGATGGAAGCTGGACCGAACTCCCCTTCCCCCCAAGATCATGAACGCTCGCAACATCGCACTCTCTCTCGTCTTCCTGGCCTTGGGCTATGGCATCTGGCATTACCACTCCGATGCAGGTCGGCTGATGCAGGAGATGGACCAACTCAAAGCCGCCCACACGCTGGCTTTGCAAACGAAAGACGAGGAACTCCAGCACTCACTCAGCGCTCAAAACGAGCAGCATCAAAAAGCGCTCCAGTCGCTCAACGATGAGCATGACCAAAAACTCAACGAACTGCGGCAGGGCCAGCGGCAGCAAATAGCCAACGCCTACAAGGAGTTTGAAAACATCTTCTCGGGCAACAAGCAGACGCTCCAATACATCGATATGTTGGAGCAAAAGACCAAGGCTGGTCAGCAGCTCTCGAAGATCGAAGCAGAGAAGCTCGTCGTCATCACCAGCGGCATCAGTTTCCTCCAGAAGCAGTATCAAAAACCGATGCAGGAATTCACCGCCCTACAGGACTACTTTGACGATGTAGCCAAGCGCCCGAATGAGCAGCCCAAATCAAACTTCGGATTCTTCAAGCGCATCTTCAGCAAGAACTTCCGGGAGGCAGAAAAGGAGTATCTCCGTGAAGAAGGAGCGCGCCGCGCCTTCGATGAAGCTCAGGTGAAATTTAACGGCATCTATGCCGTCGCCCAGCGCTCCATGCGCAACGCAAATCTCGATACAGAAGCTCTGCTCAAGAAGCTTGACGACGTAATTCAGAACAAGCAGTCCACCAACGCAGAAGACCTCAGCAGCTTCTTTGACAAAGCCCGCCAGTCCCTGCGCACCCATCAGGACGTGCTCGACTTCGAGCCAGCCGCCGCGCCCCAAGCACCCAAAGTGCAGCCTTGAGCAAGGTAGATGCTTTTTGTCAAAGTGGTTGCACCCTCCCATTTGTCCCCTATTCTCGCGGCTCTCACCGCATTACCTCGTGGTGTAATGGTAACACAGGAGATTTTGATTCTCTCATTCAAGGTTCGAGTCCTTGCGAGGTAGCCAACTGAGCGCGCGAGTGCCAGTCCCGTCCGGGGTGAGACACCCCGACTTCCCCACATGACTCGCTTTCGCCCCTGCATCGATCTCCACTCAGGCCAAGTAAAGCAGATCGTCGGCTCAACCCTAAGTGACACAGGTGCAGGCTTGAAAACCAACTTCGTCAGTGATCGAGACGCCGCCTGGTATGGCGATCTTTATCGGCATGATGAACTACCCGGCGGCCACGTCATCATGCTCGGCGCTGGCAATGAACAGGCCGCCAAGGCCGCCCTCGCGGCCTATCCCGGCGGCCTGCAACTCGGCGGAGGCATCCGCCCCTGCAACGCCGAGGAATACCTCACCGCATGTGCCAGCCATGTCATCGTCACCAGCTATCTCTTTGAGGCCGACGGCACATTCTCTGAAACCCGGCTACAAAAGATGGTCGCCGCCGCAGGCAAAGAGCGCCTCGTCATCGACCTCAGTTGCAAAGCCACCACTAATGGCTGGACCGTCGCCATGAATCGCTGGCAGACGCTCACCGATCTGCACGTCACGCCCGAAACCCTGCGCCATCTCGCCACTCACTGCGCCGAGTTCCTCATCCATGCAGTGGATGTCGAAGGCAAGTGTGAAGGCATCGACGAAGCCCTCGTCACGTTCCTCGGCCAGCACAGTCCCATCCCCATGACCTATGCCGGCGGCATTCATCGCATTGAGGATCTACGCCGCATCCAAGAACTCAGCTCAGGTCGCGTCGATGGCACCGTCGGCAGCGCCTTGGATTTGTTTGGTGGAAAAGGCGTTCGTTACTCAGATTGCCTCGCCTTCAACCGTAGAACTCTCCCCACATGAAAATCATCCGCTACTCCGACTCCTCTGGCCAGATCCACCACGCAGCTCAGCAATCCGACGGCTCGGCGCTCGTCATTGATGGCGACCTTTTCGGTTCCTACAGCGTCAGTGATCGCAAAGCAGACGTCGCCAAGCTGCTGGCTCCAGTCGATCCGCGCGTGATCCTTTGCATCGGCCTGAATTACAAATTTCATGCGGAGGAAAGCGGCATGGCGATTCCTGAGAACCCCATCCTCTTCATCAAGAATCCAGCAGCCGTGCAGAACCCCGGTGATCCTATTTTACTGCCGACTCATCTGGTGAGCGACAGCGTGGACTATGAATGCGAGCTGGCCGTCATCATCGGCAAGACCGCCAAGAACGTCAGCAAAGAAAACGCGCTGGACTATGTGCTCGGCTACACTTGCGCCAACGATGTCAGCGCTCGCGACTGGCAAAAGAACGGCGGTGGTGGCCAATGGTGCCGTGGCAAGACCTTTGATACCTTTTGCCCACTCGGTCCCGTGCTCGTCACGACGGATGAGATCGCGAATCCCAATGCTCTCGGCATCAAGACCATCCTCAACGGTCAGACTGTGCAGGACTGGAACACGAACGACATGATCTTTGACGTGCCCACACTCATCGCCTTCCTGAGTGCCGACACCACGCTACTACCAGGAACAATCATCATCACCGGCACGCCACAGGGCGTCGGCATGGCCCGCAAGCCACCTCTTTTCATGAAGTCAGGCGACAGCGTGACCATCGAAATCGAAGGCATCGGCAGCCTGACCAATCCGGTGGTTTGATCAGACTCCGTTCAACTTCAGCAGCTCTGCCAGCAGCCCGCGTGAGCGGTAAAACTCCGCCTCGGCCAACCCTGTCTCCACGAGTCCAGCACGGATCGTGGTAGCATCGGATTCGCCGAGAACGTGCTGCTTGATCAGCGCAGTCTTCTTTGCCTGGAGATCCAGGAAGGCCGCATCCACGACCGGTGTGTTCGGATACTTGCCTGCCGCCTGCCCAGACTTGAGCACGCCCTTGAATGGTGAGCCCGTTTTTGCCGCCTCTTGCTTGGCGGCATTCACGCCTGCATACCAGTCAGCGGTGACGAGGCGATAGTAATCACGCATCGCCTGCTTGTTGTAATGAATGATCAGACTGCGGCCATCCACCGGCACCGTACTCGTCGCGCGGAAGCTGTCGGCATCAATGGTGTCCACGAACAGCAAGTCATCGCCATCCACGGCGAACTCCCACTTCAGATCCCAGAGTTGCAGACCGATCTCATCCAATAGATCACGCACCGCCCAGGCCCCCAGAAGCGCCATTTTGATCGTGCCAGTGAAATGCTGCACGCTCAGGCCAGACATAAGCAGCGCTTCCTGCTTCGTCACCGCGCGGTCTTCCGGCTCATACTTGCTGGTCAGATCATAGATCGGACGATCCAGCATTTGCCAAGCCTTCATCGGGCCGGTCAAACCAAGCTCCTGCTCAAAAGCACGCTGCTCTTTTTCGCTCAGTGACTCATACTTACGCAGGATCGAACTGCCGCTGGTCACACCAAATCGCACGATGTACTCCAGAGGCACCACGTAAGTCGTGCTTTGGTGAAACAGCGCGTAGTCGAAGACATAATTGCCCATCACATTCCTCTGTGGCGGTGTCATGACGGGGAATCGCCGCACCACGTTGTAGCAGCTCGGGTGAGCAGGCATCCCAGTGCTCACGATCTCCCCAGTCTCGGCATCCAGCATCCCGACATGGTGCGTCATCGCTCCACTTTCCAGCATGGTCTGGAGCACACCGTCCTTGAGTTCATCACGCCAGTCTGCGTTCAGCGTTTTCGCCTTTAGCAAAGCCGCCTGCACGCGCTGCCAAGTCGCCGTCTGACCGAGGCGCGAGTACATCGCATGGCGGAAGATCGCGCGGTTCAGGTCATTGCCTTCGATATTAAAAATGCTGCCCACATCGAAAACCGAACCGGCAGGCGTCGTCTCACAAACGATGAAACCCAAATGCCCCGGCACGGCATACAGGTTCTGGACAGAGCCGCGATAGACAGGCTCACCGAGGGTTTGAAGATCAATGCGGGATGGGATTTCCTTATTCATGGCAGGCATGAAGGCATGGCGTGCCAGCGGCACATTTCAATTTTCAGTTTCCACTTTTCAGTTTTCAGACCCTGGTCACTCCACCCCAGAAATAGCCATTGACCCAGCCGCGTGCTGTGGCACTTTCGCGGCCCTCACGCCCCGGCGAAAGCGACCTCCTGTCCCTCGCCGCTCCAACGTGAGACCCACCCCTACCACTATGAAAGAAGCAGGCCACCCCACGGTTTACGAAACAAGCATCACCTGCACTTGCGGCACGGTTTACGCTACCAAGTCCACGGTTCAAAATCTCCGCATCGGTATTTGTGCCGCTTGCCATCCCTTCTTCACCGGTGAGCAGCGCTTCATCGACACCGCTGGTCGCGTGGACAAATTTGCTCAACGTTACGGCAGCATCCGCGCTCGCCGCGCCGCGCCAAAGGTCAGCGACGCTGCTGCCAGCGAAGCCCCTGCCGAAGAAGTTTCAGCGTAATCCGACTCTTCAAATTCCCCTTCATGAATCGCGGAAGCCTCAACAGGCCTCCGCGATTTGTTTTTGTAGCGAGATCTTCAAGGCAGAGGTGCAGGCTTTTTCTTCTTCACCTTGGGTTTGTCCTGACCGCCAGCAGCCTTGGATCGTGGTGAGAGATACTGATCAAAGATAGCGCCCTGGCCCAAAACACGCGGGTCCTTTTGCTGAGTGAGCTCGGCCATCAGCTTGCCACGCAGGGCCGTCATCTTGGCCGAGTAAGCTGGATCAGAGGCCAGATTCTTCACGCAATCGGGATCACTGGCGAGGTCAAACAACTGCTCCTCGGGACGTTTGCCAAAAGCGTGCTGCCAGAAGGCATCACTCTGACCTGCGGCCTCGATCAGAGCTTTGGTGGGGCTGGCGTCCGTGTCTTTCAGACCCAAGTCAGGATTACCACAGGGCCAGCGATCCGCCTCAAAGTTATGAATGTAGAGCAACTCACCCTGACGGATGGCGCGCACCGGATAACCAAGACCTGCGACTGATCCAGGACGCGCATCCACATCATTGCGCTCACGCCCAATGATGACAAAGCTGCGATCCTTCTTGGGTTCACCCCGAAGCAGATCGGTGAAACTGCGCCCCGTGATGGCGGCCATGCCCTGCGCCGCGCCATCGACTCCATACAACTCCAGGAAAGTCGGGGCGAGGTCGATGAAACTCACCAAGTCCGGCACACGACGCCCTGGGTTCACGATGCCCTCTGGCCAACACGCGATGAGTGGGATGTGGTTCGCTTCATCATTGATGTGGCCCTTCAAGCGCGGGAATGGCATGCCGTGATCAGAAGTGACGATGACCAGTGTGTTTGCCGCCTCACCACTGGCCTCCAGAGCCGCGATCAATTCACCTACCTCAGTATCATAAGCCTCCACCTCAGTGGCGTAGTCGAGCATGTCGCGTCGCACCTCATCATTGTCGGGCCAATAGCCGGGCACATGATCGATCTCCGTGGTCTTCTTTCCCGCCCCGATGCCAGCATCCAGCTTGTAAGGCCGATGCGGGTTCTTGCTGCCAAACCAAAAGAAGGAAGGTTGGCCCTTGGGTTTCGACTTGAGAAAGCTGGCGAATCCAGCACCCACGCCGCCTTCACCTTTGCCACCGCTGCCTAACGCGAAATTTCGCGGGCTACCGTCTGCATTCTTCGCATCGCCAGGTCCCCATGTCTTACCAGCGCCATCAGTGGTGATGCCTGCCTTGCTCAGAGCCTCGCTAAAGGCCACGAACTTGGCGGGAAAATACGGCTGATGATTGGCCGCCTCCTCAAGCTGCCAGGGATTTCGACCCGTGATGATTGCCGCCCTGGAAGGTGCGCATTTTGAAGTCGGCGTGTAGGCATTCTCAAAAACCAGCCCCTTCTTCGCAAGGCGATCAATGTTCGGAGTCTTCACCCAGTCGCACCCATAAGCCTCACCAAAACTGCGTGAGGCATCATCAGCAATGATGAAGAGAACATTCGGCACAGCCGCAGAGCTTGAAATACCGGGCAGGCAGAAAGATGTCAGAATAGACAGTAGAGCAGTGAGCTTTTTCATGGGTGTGCCATGAACGATCCAGCTTCCCATTCATTTCGTCAAAGTTGCCTTCCCTTGAATCGCAACTTTCGGCAGCATTCTCAAGCGCCCCCACTGACGCACATGGGTTCGCTTGTTCTTTTCTCCGGCAAACCAATCCTCATGCAGGAAGTTACCAAAGTTGCCTTCGCCTTTGGCTTTCTCATCGAGATCACCCACCGCCAGGTTCAGTCCCATCAGCACCTCTTGATCACTTGGTGTGAAAAACTTCCCAGGCGCAATCTCCAGACATGGTTCAAAGGCAATGCTCCACTCGATGACATAGCCTTTGCCACTTGGCTTCGGCTTCGCCACGGCTTGCATGGCGCCACTCTCGATCCACTTTTGATACGTGCTCCACGCCTCCGCCTTCACCCTCGGCTCACCTTCGATTAGTCCACCTTGGCCGATACCGCCGAGGCGCGATTTGGTCAGATTGCACACCATTTGCCAACTGTGCCCATTGCCACGCGCATTCTCATCGCCCTGCCATGAGTTCGCTGCGTTGATGAGGATCTCCATCTCATCGCCGAACCATGGCCAACCCTGCGTTGTGAGTTCATGTGCCTGCAGATTCTTTTCCGGCAACCAACGCTCTGTGTCGATGCCGTAGAGCACATCATCTTTGACCTCAAAGGCGAACCACAATCTCTGGTCATCATACTTCACCCATCCACGCAGCGAGAGATCATCGTTGCTCTTGGTCGGAGTGAACTGCGGCGTCCAGCCTTTCGTTCCCACAAAGACCGTCGCGTCAGACCACTCCTGATCTGAGATCACTCCGTCCAACACGGGCGTCTGCCCAAATGGCGCGCTCAGCTCACGCGGCCACTCACCAGCGGCAGCCCATACAGCAGGCCAAAGAATCACAAACAGGGTCAAGTGCAGCTTCATCATGCAATGAACGTCTGCCTTCACGGCGATCTTTGGCCTCCTTCTCAAATCACTCATCACACCAACTCAGGCATGGCCTGATGGCCGCCGTCGATGAGGTATTGGGGACGACCACTGAGGTCTTCGAGAGTGACTTTATTGACATCAATGCCGAGGTGCTGATAGAGCGTGGCAAAGACCTCGCCAAAGGCGACGGGACGCTCGACGGCTTCACCGGCGAGCTTGTCCGTGGCACCGATGACCTGACCATGTTTCATGCCACCACCAGCAAGCAACGCGCAGGAAACACGCGGCCAGTGATCGCGACCACCTTTGGGATTGATCATCGGCGTGCGCCCAAACTCGCCCCACACCACCACGGCCACATCTTTGTCCATGCCGCGCTCATGCAGGTCGTTGATCAGCGCACTGAGAGCGCTGTCGAGCAGAGGCAAATCTTCGCGGAGCTGGCCGAAGTTGTTGGAATGGTAATCCCAACGGCTGAAGCCCAATGTCACCACACGCGCACCGGCTTCCACCAGACGACGCGCGGCCAGGAAGTGCTCGGTCATACGCGGACCACCGTCATCACGATTGCGATTCTCGCCCTGACCGTAGCGCTTGGCGGTGCGTTGATCCTCACGGCTCAAATCCAGCGCGTGCAGCAGCTTCGGGCTCGTTAGCACACCGAACGCCTGTTCATTGAAGACATCCATGCCGCCCATCAGACCACTGGCATCCAGCTCGCGTCGCAGTTGATCGAAACTCTTCAGCAAACCCGCGCGATCATGCAGACGATCTAGGGAGACGCCATGGAGTGACATGTCCTCAATGCCGCCGCCACGGTTCGGCTGGAAAGGCGAGTGCGCGACGCCGAGATAACCCGGCTCGCCATTCCGCGCCCAGGGCATGTGACCCATTTTTGGCGACAGCCCGACAAACGGCGGCATCGCCGCATTCGCTGCTCCTTGCAGACGTGAGACGATGCTACCCATCGCCGGCCAGCCGCCCGGAGGCTGACGCTTGCCCGCACGACCAGTTAGGCATTGGAAAGCGTCGTGACTCGTGTCGCAGTCCGCCATCGAGCGGATCAGCGTGCACTTGTCCATCATCTTCGCCATGCGTGGCAGCAGCTCGCAGATTTGCAGGCCCGCCACATTGGTCCCGATCGGTTTAAATTCACCCCGCACTTCGGAAGGTGCATCTGGCTTTAAATCAAAGATGTCCTGGTGCGAAGGTCCGCCCGGTAGGAAGACCATGATCACAGCCTTGTGCTTCGACTTCGTTCCTTGCACTGCTTCAGCGCGCAGCAGTTCCGGCAGCGAAAGACCACCCATCGCGAGACCTCCGATCTTCAAGAAATCACGCCGACTTTTGCCATCGCAGAAACCGTGTTGTGAAGAGCCTTGGATCGAGAGCATGAGAGGGTCGTTAATTCGAATCGGGAACCATACGGCAGTCCTCCCGATTCTTTTGCAGCCATCTGACATCGTGACCTTGTCCCGCAGGCGCTGAATCAGCCCCAAAGTCGAAAGAACATCAGCGTTGATCAAGCACTGAAGTCGAAGCGGCGAAAAGCTTTCCCCAAGGGCTAAGCCTAGGGCAACTCCACCGCAAATCTTTGAACAGTGCAGATGGTTAACAGATCGTGAGGTTTGTCAGACGCCTTGTAGCCGACTGTCTTGTTGGAAAAATACAGTCTGTGGCTGGCATG
>JBEBGU010000615.1:0-3463 GCA_040081325.1 Prosthecobacter sp. | reverse complement strand
CTCGGATCATGCCTCCGTTGGAATTGATGGCAGTGGTGCCGGAGGTGGGGGCCAGAGAGGCAAGTGTGGTGGGTGCTCCGCCTGGAAGAATACTGAAGGCCATGCCGATACCAAGCGCCCCTCCGCTGCGACTCGTGGTGCCATACAGGCTGCCATTGCTACCCTGCACCAGACGACCGATTTGCGGTGCCGCCGTGAAGCTGGCCACAGTGGTCATTTCACCAGCGGCAGTGACCTTGAACACACAGCCGAAGCCATTGAGCCCGCCGCCCGAAGTCGTGCCATAGAAGCTGCCACCGGCATCGCTGATGAGGCTGCCATTCGGGCTGCTGCCCAGGCTGCCGCCAGATGTGCCGGTGAAGTTCACGAGTGTGGTAAACACGCCCGCCGTGGTGACTTGGAAGACCGTGCCGAGATTGGCAGGTCCGCCGGTCTGGGTGGTGCCGTAGAGCGTGTCACCCACACCGAATTTCAGCGCACCTTTCGGTGCGGCACCCATGGCTGCGCCGCTCGTGCCGGTGAAGTTCACCAGAGTGGTGAGCACGCCATCTGTTGTGACCTTAAAGACGGTGCCAAAGTTGCCGGTGCCGCCTGTACTGGTCATGCCGTAGAGGGTGCCATCACCAGCCTGCACCAAAGCACCCAGAGGTGCTGATCCGAGAGAGTCGCCCGTGGTGCCGGTGAAGTTCACCAGCGTGGTGAGCACTCCCGCCGTGGTGACTTTAAAGAGGGTGCCAAAACCACCGCCGCTGCCACCCGTGCTGGTGGTGCCATAGAAGTTGCCATCAGCACCCAGAGTCAGGTTTGCTCGCGGCGCAGAGCCGAGGAACCCGCCCGTGGTGCCGGTGAAGGTGAGCAGAGAGGTGAATGCACCTGCCTCGGTAACTTTGAAGACGGTGCCAAAGCCGCCAGAACCGCCGGATCTCGTCACGCCGTAGAAGCTGCCATCCGGCCCCAAGGTCAGCCCTGATTGTGGCAATGACCCTGCGTATGTGCCGGAATAGGTGAAGTTCACCAAGTTGGTCGTCGTGCCATCCGGCGTGATCACGAAAACGCAGCCATTGCCGTTCGAGCCACCATCATAGGTTGTGCCATAGAAGCTGCCATTGCTGCCCTGGACCAGATCGCTCTGAGGACTGCTGCCGCTCGTGGTGCCGTTGCCATTGTCATAGAAATGGGTCAGAGTGGTCATCATCCCATTGGCCGTCAGTTTGAAAACGGTGCCGTAATCCGCCGTGCCTCCGGTTGAGGTGGTGCCATAGAACGCACCATCGCTGCCAAGAACCAGCCCTGCCTGCGGAGCTGTGCCGGTGTTGGTGTATTGGAACTGCGGTTGGAGTGTCGCCGTCGGACTCGCAACGGGCAGTGTGGTCACGATCTGATCATGACCGAAGGTCGTGCCAAAGCTGTTCGTCACTGCCAGCCGTAGGTGGTAGGTGGTCGCTGGCGTCAGTCCGCTGGCCGTGCCATGCACGAGGATGCTGGTGGTCCCGCTGCCAGTGCTCTGGGGCGTGGTCTGGCTGCCGTAGCTGGTGTCAGTGCCGTATTGAAAGAACCAGACCGACGCGGCATCACCGCCGGGATTGACGCTGCCATCGCAGGTGAATCCCGTCTGGCCCACACCCGTGAACGAGCCCGTGATCACGACAGGCGGTGTTGGCGTGGTGAAGCTCATATTTGGGCCCTGCACCAAGCCTACGGGTGTCTGCACATTGAGCCGGTAGTAGTAAACACTGCTCGGAGTTAGACCGGTGATGCTCTGGGCAACCGCGATGTCCGCCGCGCTTGCAGCAAGCGCCTGCGTCGAAGTGCTCGTGCCGTAGGCTGTCGTAAGGCCATACTCAAACCAGGCTGTGCCGCTCTGGCTGTTGCTGTTGGCTGTGCCATTGAGCGTGGCATAGGTGCCCCCGACATTCGATGCCGCGAGCGTGGAGGCCACGGGGGTGGAATCGGTGCCAAAGACCTGATCCTGACCATAGGTCGTACCTGCGCTGTTCTGAGCCACGCAGCGGAAGTGATACCCCGGCAGCGTGAGTCCGCTGACAGGAGCGGTTACGTTCACTGAGGTTGTTCCGCTGCCCACAGCCTGAGGCGCGGTGCTGGCACCATAATTGGACGTGCCGCCGTACTCGAACCACACGTTGGTGGCGATGCCATTGGGCAACACATGACCGTTCAAAGTCGCGCTGGTGGCGAGCACTGTCGTCGCCAGATCGGTGAAGGCCTCGGGCATGGACAGGTTGTTGATCGTGACGGTATGGGCGCTGCTGCCAAGATTGCCGCCAGTGGCATTGAAGAGCTGCAAAACCACCGTCTCCGCAGTCTCGGGATACGTGTCAGGCAGGATGGCGACATTGATGTTCTTGCTCGTTTCACCAGGAGCAAAGGTCAGCGTCCCCTCCGGCAGTGTGAAGTCGTAGCCGCTGCCCGTGGCAGTGCCACCATTGACCCGATACCGCACTGTGACCGTGCCTGCTGGTGTGCCGGTGATGACCACGGGGATTGCAGCAGTTCCCGCCGTTTCGTTGACGCTGCTGGTCGCACCGGAAAAGCCCACCGTGCCGCTTGGGTAGCTGTCATTGTCCCCCAACCAGATGGTGGCCGAATCCAGACGCACTCCATAAGTCCCAGGTGTCGGGGTGAGGGTGATGATGATGGATTCCGTACCTTCGGGAATGGTGTCATTCACCAGAAGGAGTGTGACAGACGCTTGGGTGGAGTTCGCCGCGATGGTGACACTGCCTGTGGCACCCGTGTAGTCCGTGCCGGACGTGGCGGTGCCGCTCATGGTGTAGTTCACCGTGAGCGGGCTGGCCGTTGAGACCTCGCGCGAAACTACGAAGCTCAGGCTGCTGCTGGTCTCCGTGACGGTATTGAAGAACGTGGAGTTATTCTCCGTTACGTCCACCGTGGGCTGGTCCTGATCAAGAATGTAGCCGACAGCACTGGGGACCTGACTGGCCATCAAGGTATAGCCCGCACCGGGCAATAAGGTCAGGATCACCGTCTCGGCGTTCTCCATCAGGCTGTCTGGCAGGGCCAGGACGTTGATGGTCTTCGTCGTATCACCAGCTGCAAAAGCGATGCTGCCCGGCAATGCTGTGTAGTCTGTACCAGCAGTGGCGGTGCCACTGATGGCGTAGTTGACGGTGATGGCCGCACCTGACGCCGGGCGGTTGATTTCAAAAGTGATGGCTGTGCTGGTGCCTGTGGTGGCGGGTTCTTCGACACCGCTGTTGGTGAGCTTCACGAAGAACTGCGGATCATCGTCATCCGTGATGTTTACGGTACCCAGGCCCGTGCCGCTGATGACATAGGTGCGGGTGCTGCGGAGCTGACAGATCACATCCTGCATACCCTCATCCAGTGTGTCATTGATGGGTTGAATATAGATGGTGGTGGCAGTCATGCCCGCCGGGATGGTCGCCCGGCCCTCCATTCTGCGATAGTCCGTGCCAGGCAC
>JBEBGU010000614.1:0-3463 GCA_040081325.1 Prosthecobacter sp. | reverse complement strand
AAATAGACCGGATCTTTCCTCAGTGGAATCACTCGTTTGTCCTTCGCTGCGAAATCCTGAACGATCTCCCACGTGTTGTCCACACTGCCAGTGTCGAAGACATAGATGGCATCCGCCCACATCAACAAATGCTGCAGGCACTGGCCTATGATATCGGCCTCATCACGAACTGGGAGTAGGCAATGGAATTTCATGACTTTAAAATTTAAAGAAACGACGCAACTCAGTCGGGCAACGGGTGGTTTCTCGCGCCAACCTCATCCAGGCCAGGTACTGAGCCCAAGCCACGACCCGCCGACGGCTCCAGCACTTCCCAATGCCGGTGATTGCAGCCAGCCACCAAAGCGGTTCACGAGCGGCCCAACCAACTCCTTCTGTGCACGCATAACGGAACTGGCGCCAGATTCGGAAAAGTGAAATCAAAGGCAGCCAAGGCCAAGGGCAGCGCATCCAAACACTCCACAGCTCGTTGCGGGCATTCTGATGGTGTCGCTTCATGGGTTGCCTTTGCACTGAACTCAGGTGGTGACGGATCACCAGTGAAGGCTCAAACCATACGGCGGAACCTGCCGCGTAACATTGAAGAGCATAATCTGGCTCCTCGTACATGTGAACGAAGTGGCATGGAAAGCCGCGTTGTTTCAAGTAAAACTCGCGGCTCATCAGTGCCGCGCAATTAGGATATGCCGCAACGTAATGTCCGGGGGATGCAGGCGTTTTACTGTCGGACGAATAGACACCTCCGTCACGTTGCTCGGGAAACGTGATCACCGCAGCCTCTGGGTGGGCAACGATTACATTCACAACCTGATCAAAGAAATTCTTTGCTAGAGGGTAGCTATCATCATCCAGCGAAAACACCCAATCGCACATGGCTTGACGCAGCATTCGGTCACGAGATGCGACCGATCCGGCACCACTTTCGTTAACTAGCAAGCGCGCCTGCGAGAAGTCTTGTTGAACCATCGCTACCGTTCCATCAGTGCATCCATCTGCGCAGACCAACACTTCCGCCGGAAGCGGATTCAATGCATACAAGTGCGTCAGCGTACGTCGTAAATCTTCGCACCGATTTCGCGTCGTGATCATCACCGAGAACATCATGACTTCATTCCCTTCAGTGCTCCCACCAACCGCTCGCCATATTTTTCCCACGTAAAATCCCGCGCCCGTTCTCGTGAGGCGCTGGCCATACGGCTACGCAAAGCTCGGTCTTCGATGATTTTATGAATGGCATCGCCTAATGCGTGCGGATCACGTTCCGGTATAATGATGCCCTCGACCCCATCGCGAACGACAGAACCAGCAGCCTTCGTAACGACCAAAGGCA
Source organism: Prosthecobacter sp. (assembly GCA_040081325.1). Taxonomy (GTDB): domain Bacteria; phylum Verrucomicrobiota; class Verrucomicrobiia; order Verrucomicrobiales; family Verrucomicrobiaceae; genus Prosthecobacter. The sequence goes on along the minus strand of JBEBGU010000614.1, from coordinate 2,133 downwards.
GGGCTGCGGCTAAGGCCTCATAGGTCACCTCCGCCGAGCCTTCGGCTAAGGATGGAAGTACAAACAAATCGGCCTGCTGGAACTCTTCATGGATGCAGTCTCGTGGTATGCGTCCGAGAAAATTCAAGTATCTACAGATGGGCTGCTGACGGACCTGCTCGGTCACATGACCAGCGACTCGGAATTCATAATGAAAACCTTGGGCGTTTAACTTCTCTGCCGCCATGGCGAGGTAATGGATGCCCTTGCGCAGATCGGCGGTTCCCACGAAGAGGACACGTCCAGTTTGAGGCGCGGGGATCAATTGAAGCCAAGACGGGTTCATGCCATAAGGCACCATGCACGTTGCCGAGCGATCAACGTTCCAATTTTCCACTAAATCATCTGCCACAGCCTCTGAGGGGCAGATGTATAAGTCGGCGTCGCCTATTGGTGCCCCCTCCCAACCGAACTCCCGCATGACAAGGTCAAAGTCAGGCACTTCTCCACCCCAGCCTGGAAACCGAAGACTTTCTTCCTTCAACAGGCGCTGTGTGCTCATCAGGATGTAAATCTCTGAAACAACCTTCAACCCCTGTGCGCGCGCAGCGCGCATGAGGGTAGTGTACTCATTGAGCATCACGTAGAGATGAGTGGCTTTGCCAAACCCCTTGGCGGAGGAGGCTTTACCCAACGCTGTGTACCGATTGAGTTGCAGCCGGAATTGTTCTGTGGAGTCTTGCTGTGCTAGGCAACTCCGCAGCATCCACTCGATGTTGGGCCGGGCAAACGTCACGGTATCTTTTCGGATCGCTTCTGGAATACGACGGTTCCCGAGGCTGCGCAGTTTTTTCCCAACCCAAGGCAGACCCGATAGTGCGGTCAGCCACCGACCCCAGCCGACATTACCACAGACATCCGTGTAGAGTCGCTCAAACATATCCGCCTTCTCCAGTATCAATGGGACGGCATAGCCGCGCCGTGCGCCAGTTTGGGCTACGACGAAGCGCGGAACAGTTTTATCTTCGGGCAAGTTCATCTTGAAAGACAAACGGTATCAAAACACGGGCGTATCAAACTCTCATTCGAGGGCCACTTTCAAGCGAACAAAACCGCGCGCGCTGGACGGCGGCAGAATCACTGCCTTGATCTGTTCAATGGACATGTCGGTAACCATCACCTGTTGATTAGCAACCGGCACGAGATCCCATTGCACTAGGTCCTGGCTAAATTGAAGTTCCAATGATAGATCGCCCGCCCAGCGTGTGCGTTGATAGGCTATCCTCATGATCGGCGCACCCGGCTGGGTCAAATCAAGAGTGAGTTGCGGCAAAGCAGCCGACGCAGCATCACCGGGATAGAGTCCCAAAGCATATTTGAGGACATTGGCTATCCCGTCACCAAGAAAGCTGGAGGAAGCGTTCACCCGAGCGGTCTGAGCCATTTCCGCCAAGGTGAAGTTTTCCGCCTGCCAAAGTGCGTAAGTGGTCGGATAGGCTTCGTAAGCCCCGATGTCATTTCTGAGGCGAAATTCGCCGCCGCTATAATCCGTGAGCGGCCCGAGTGCGATCCCCGCATTGATCAACGGGCTGCCTACTGCGGGCTGTAGGCCATTCAAGCTCATACTGGCAGACATAAAACTAGCGGTGTCAAATCCGAGTGCCTGCCACTGGGGGAGGGTTTGATTTTGCGTGGTCATGCCATCGTTGTATTGATAGACCAAAGGGCTGGAACCCAGCGAGTAGGCATTATTGCTCAGTTGCAGGGTGTCCGTGTTGCGAAGATTGGCAAAGACGTTGGGTGCTGGCACCAGCACACTTGCGGGTATGAGCACGAGATTGTTCCGGAACACCAGATCAAGCGGTTGTTCACGGGTAAAAAGAGATGCCTGAGGAACGCCACCTTGGATACTGGTGATCAATCGTCCGTCAAAAGTACAGGCCTGAATATCCACCGTGCCGCCGATAGGATTTCGTGAAAGCGTCCCCGACAAGAAATGGATGCAGTTACGCTCCGTCAGGGACCATCCTGCATAAGCTCTGTTCATACCTTGGAACGTGCATTGATTGGAAGAAACGTTGGCTGCCATATCGAGGTATCCGCATCGAGTGCCTTCCAGTTCCACCAGCTTCACGGCTCCGCCCTGAATGTTAC
>JBEBGU010000043.1:0-12966 GCA_040081325.1 Prosthecobacter sp. | reverse complement strand
GGGTGTCGCCCTTTAGGCAATAAACCACAGCGTAAGGGAACCGCTTTAAGCGCGCCTTGCGCGCTGCTCCGTCGAACCTCCGTTTCATTTCAGGACGCACTTTGATCTCGGCGATGGCTACCTCGATGGCCGCAGTGAACCGCTGGCCCAATTCGTCATCGATACCGCCGTAATAAAGTGCGGACTCTTCCAATTCGAAGACGGCAGCGTCATGCCATAGGATGTTCATGCGGATTTTGCAGCGCTTTGAGCAGCAAGCTTGCTGTGGACTGAGGCCATGACCTCTTCGTGAGGGATGAGCCTGGCGGTTCCCTGGCGAATAGATTCCAGACGGGTTTCGATTTCCGCGGACCAAGCCGGAGACACCTCCACATCATCGGCATCATCCACACTCTCAATGAGACGAGAGGCGATGCGTGAACGATCCTCGACAGGCAACTGGAGGGCACATTCAAGAATGGAGTTAAAAGTTGCAGTCATGGGAGGAGACTATCAGTCCGTGACGATGGTTTCAACTGAGGTTCACGGCATTTACTTCTTCGATTGGTCCATGATCCAGATCACTCGCAGGCCGAGCTTGTCAGCAACTTTGCGCCCGTGTTCTGGACCTAGAATCATCAGGGCCGTGGCATAGCCGTCGGCGAGGGCGCTGGATGTGTGGATGACTGACACCGAGGTGAGTGGATGCTCAATAGGATGTCCAGTGCGTGGGTCGATGAGGTGGCTGTAGGATTGGCCGTCTTTTTCAAAGCGATGCCGGTAGTTGCCACTGGTGGCGATGCAGAGGTCACTCAGTGGGAGGGTTTGCAGAGCATCGCCAGGGGTGGCTTCGGGCGTTTGAATGCCGACACGCCAGGGTTTGCCGTCAGGGGCATGGCCGATGGCGGCGACTTCGCCACCGACTTCGAGAAGGAAGTCGGACAGGCCGCGTTGTTTGAGCAGAGTGATCAGCTCATCGATCACGAAGCCTTCGGTGACGCTGGCGACGTTGATGCGGATATCGGGAAGATCTTTCTTCATTGCGGGTGGATCGAACCGGATGTGGAGATGCTGCCAACCACAGCGCGTTTTGGCTTCCGTGATTTGTGCCTCGGTGGGTATCGACTTGGATTGGCCTGTTGCGCCGAAACCCCAGAGATCAATCAGTGGGGCGAGCGTGATGTCGAGCGCGCCGTCGGTCTTGGAAGCGATGTCGCGAGCGAGTTCGACGATTTGGATAAGCTCACGCGGGACGGGCTGCCAGTCTGTGCTCCGTGAGTCGTTGAAGCGCGAGACGGCGCTGTCTTGCTTCCAATGGGAAAGCACGGCTTCTCGTTGATCGAGGTGGTCCTGGATGAGCTGACGGGTTTCCTTCGTGGCCTGCTCTGAGCGCAGGCTCCAAGTGGTGCCCATGGTCTTGCCACCGATGCTGGTTGCCTCTTGGCGATTACAGGCCTGGAACATCACGAATAACGTGATGATCGGCAGGCAATGGTAGAAGGCGGGCATGGAGATGGGTTCAACCTAGCCACCACGCCCTGGCGGGCGCGGCTACACGGCGACGCAATGCACCTTGCTGATGCCCTGGATCTTCTCCAGTTCGGCGATGACTTCAGCGCTCGGAGTGGAGTCGAGAGTCAGCAGCGTGAGGGCTTTCCCGGACTCTTTGTCGCGGCTCAGGCTCATGTCGGCGATGTTGACGTTGTTCTTGCCGAGCGTGGTGCTGTAGGCGGCGATCATGCCGGGGCGGTCGATGTTTTCGATGAAGAGCAGCGTGCCTTCAGGGCGGGCTTCGATGCGGTGGGCGTTGACCTTGACGATGCGTGGCTCGGCTCCAAAGAAGGTGCCGGCGATGCTGGCGGTGTCGGTGCCATTGCTGGCTTGGACTTCGATGAGATCAGCATACTCGCTGGCCTCGGGAACGCGGCTTTCGGTGAACCGTAGGCCGAGGTTTTCGGCGACACCGTTGGCGTTGATGTAATTGACCTGCTCGGCTCCGACCGCACGCTCCAGGAAGCCTTTGAGCACGGCACGGGAAATGAGCGTGGTGTCGCCACTGCCGACTTTGCCGCTGTAGTTGATGCGAACGACATTGCTGCGCGCTGGAGCAAACTGGGAAACGAGGCGACCAAGGAGTTCGCCGAATTTCAGGAAGGGGCCGATCTCCGCGAGCACCTTCGGATCGACGTTCGGCATGTTCACCGCGTTGACGACGGTACCTTGGAGGAGGTGAGCCTTGATGACTTCGGCAATCTCGATGCCGACGTTTTCCTGGGCTTCTTCGGTCGAAGCACCAAGATGCGGAGTAAAGACGGTGTTTGGGGCGCTCAGCAGCGGGTAATCGGCAGGTGGTGGCTCGACTTCAAACACGTCGAGTGCAGCTCCTGCGATGGTGCCAGCGGTGAGTGCCTCTGCGAGTGCAGCATCGTCGATGAGACCACCACGGGCGCAGTTGATGATGCGGCAGGTTTTCTTCAGCGAAGCGAGACGCTTGGCATTGATCATGTGCTTCGTCTCAGGCGTAAGCGGCATGTGCATCGTGATGTAGTCGGCCTGCACGATGGCGGCATCGAGGTCCTCACAAAGCGTGACGCCGAGGCTTTCAGCGCGGTTCTTGGACAAATAGGGGTCGTAGGCGACGACGCTCATGCCGAAGGCCTTCGCGCGCTTGGCGAACTCAGCGCCGATGCGGCCCATGCCGAGGACGACGAGGGTTTTGCCATAGACTTCGGTGCCTTGGAAGCTTTTGCGGTCCCACTTGCCGCTGACGATGGTGGCGTGGGCTTGTGGTGTCTTGCGGGAGAGGGCCATCATCAAGGTGAAGGCCTGCTCGGCGGTGGAGATCGTGTTGCCACCGGGCGTATTCATCACCACGACGCCGCGCTTGCTGGCGACGGGCACGTCGATGTTGTCCACGCCGACGCCGGCACGTCCGATGACTTTCAGGTTCGGGGCGGCTTCGAGCACCTTGGCGGTCACTTTGGCACCGCTGCGCACGATGATGGCATGGGCGTCGCGGGAGGCTTCGATCATCGCGTCCTCAGCTTTGAGGTTCATGTCCACGACCACGTTGAAGGACGGCTCAGCTTTAAGGAGATCGATACCTTTGCTCGAGATGGGGTCGTTGTTACCGGCGATGAGAATTTTAAACTGGGCCATAGGGGCGCGCAGGCTAGGACATCGCGAAAGTTTCGCAACCGTTTGGTGAATGGACAAGCCGCCTCGCTTACGCCAGTCTCTCGGCCTCAACTTTTACCCCAACTCACTATGCCACTCTCCCAGCAGATCGTCGAAGACATGAAGACCGCCATGAAGGCGAAGGACAGCGTCGCCCTGAACGTGATCCGCGCCCTGAAATCGGCCATCAAGTACGCGGCCATCGAGAAATTCGGCGCGGACGGTGAACTCGCAGACACCGACGCGATTTTGGTCGTGCGTAAAGAAATCAAGAAGCGCCAGGACTCCATCGCCAGCTACGAGAATGCCGCTCGCCAAGATCTGGCCGACGTGGAGAAAACCGAGATCGCCGTGCTGGAGAAATATCTGCCTGCCGCGATGAGCGCCGAAGATCTGGTGAAACTGGTCGAGACGGTCATCGCCGAACTCGGCGCCACCACCAAGAAAGAAATGGGCAACGTCATGAAAGTGCTCGGTGAACGCTCCGAAGGCCGCGCCGACAACCGCGCCCTTTCCAGCGAGGTGGCGAAGAGGCTGCAATAATCCATGACTTCCGCCATCATCGTCGCCGCAGGCAGCAGCCGCAGGATGGGGTTTAATAAACTCCTGGCACCGCTGGCTGGAGTGCCGGTGCTACGGCGGACGCTGGGACAGTTTCAGGCTTGTGCCGACGTGAGTGAAATCATCGTCGTCGGTGGAGATGAGGTGCGGGAGCAAATCTCGCAGTGGCAGCAGGCGGGCGGACTTTCCAAACTGGTCGCTGTGATCGAGGGCGGATCGGAGCGGCATTTGTCAGTATGGGCGGGGATTCAGGCCTGCTCAGCGCAGACGGAAAGCATCGCGGTGCATGACGGAGCGCGTCCGCTGATCACGCCGACACAAATTTCCAAATGCATCACCGCTGCGCGTGAACAGCAGGCGGCGGCCTGCGCGCGACCGATGACGGAGACGATCAAGCGCGCAGATGCCAGTGGCCGCATCACCGAATCACTCGACCGCACGGGCGTCTGGGTGATGGAGACACCGCAGGTTTTTGCCAAGGAATTGCTCGTGAGTGCTTACGAGGCGGTGATTCGTGATGGCGCTCTGGTGACGGATGAAGTCTCCGCCATGCAGCACATTGGCGTGCCCGTTTTTGTGGTCGAAAACACCGCGCCGAATCCGAAGATCACTTTCCCAGCAGATCTGATTTTAGCGGAGCGGTTCCTGCTGTGAACAAAAAGGTCTGCGTCGCTGGCTGAATCCAAACCGTGCTCAGAGACGCATCATTCATAACCTTCTCCGAGTCTGCTCCATGCCACTGCTAACTTCTGATTACCACCCGCCACGCTGGCTGCACGGCGGGCATGTGCAGACCATTTTGCCTTCACTTTTGCCGCGACGATTTCAGCCGTGGCAGAGGAGTGAACGACTCGAATTATCCGATGGTGATTTCCTGGAACTGCGCTGGTGGCGGCATGAGTCGCCGCGCCCGCTGGCGGTGCTTTCTCACGGGCTTGAAGGCTCGGCGCAGGGAGTTTACATCCGCAGCATGGCGCGCACGCTGCATCAGGCAGGGTGGGATGTGCTGGCATGGAATTATCGCGGCTGTGGCGGGATCGAAAACCGACTCATGCGGTTTTATCACAGCGGTGAAACGAGTGATCTACGACAGGTCATCGAGCACGCGGCGAAGACGCACGAGCGTGTCGCCCTCATCGGGTTCAGTCTCGGTGCAAACCTAAGCCTGAAGTGTGTGGGCGAGGCTCCAGCGCATCCCTCGGTCTGTGCCGTCATCGCCATTTCCGCTCCGGCAGATCTCGCCTCCAGCGCTCGTATGATCGATGATGTGCCGGGAAATCGGCTATATCAGCAGCGCTTCTTGAGTTCCCTGAAGGCCAAGGTACTGAGAAAAGCGCAACGTTTCCCCGAACTGCGAGTGATGCTAACAGGTCGGGATGGCATCCGCGCCGTGCGCACCTTGAGCGAGTTCGATGAGCGAATCACCGCCCCGCTGCACGGCTTCAGCAACGCCGCAGACTACTGGGCGCGCGCGAGTTCTCTGCCACATCTCTCAAACATTACTGTGCCGACGCTCCTGCTGAACGCTCGGAATGATCCATTGTTAGCCGCGCCCTCATTCCCAGAAGCGCTGGCGCAAAACAGCGCGCATCTCCATTTGGAGGCACCTGATCACGGCGGGCATGTCGGCTTTCTCGACTTTCAGAATGGCCTGCAACCCTGGCATGATCGCCGCGCACTCGAGTTTCTCAATCAAGTCGGCGTGTAAGGAATTCCAAGGGCCAGTCGTTCACTTCGGCCCATGAAGAAAATCCTTTTCCTCCTCTCTCTCATCGCTGCTTCTAGTTTTGCAGCGCCGATTCCTGAATCCGCCAAAGTGGGCGAATTTTTCGCTGGCTGCCAGGCCTACAGCTTCCGCATGTACACCGTCTTCGAGGCTATCGAAAAGACTGCGGATACTGGCGGCAAAACCATCGAGTTTTACCCAGGCCAGAAGTATGACGACAAAGCCAAGTGGGATCACAATGCCACGCCAGAGATGATCACCGCCATCAAAGCCAAGCTTGCTGAAAAAGGCCTGACGGCAGTCGGCTATGGCGTCGTCAAGCTCGGCAAAGACGCTGCTGAAGACCGCAAGATTTTCGAGTTTTGCAAAACCATGGGCATCAGCATCGTCGTGTCCGAGCCTGATGTGGCGGGCATGGACGGCATTGAAGCGCTGGTGAAGGAATTCGACATCAAGATGGCCATCCATAACCATCCGAAGCGCCCGCTCGACCGCGCCTACATGTTTTGGGACCCGAACTACGTGCTCGGCCTCGTCAAAGATCGCGACCCACGTCTCGGCTCCTGTGCTGACGTCGGCCACTGGGTGCGCAGCGGACTGAATCCCGTCGATTGCATCAAGATCCTCAAAGGCCGCATCTTTGATAGCCACATGAAGGACCTCAATGAGTTCGGCAACCCGAAGGCGCACGACCTGCCATTCGGCACTGGTAAGAGCGACATCCCGGCCATCCTGGCTGAATACCACGCGCAGGGTTACCCCGGCCCGCTGCATTGCGAATACGAGCACAACTGGGAAACCAGCGTGCCTGAGATCACCCAGTGCATGGAGTTCGTGAAGAACTGGAAGTCCGCCAAGTGAGGCTGCAAAGCTAGCTTTCTAGACCGCCGCTCGCTGATCTCACCTCAGTGTTTCACCGCACTCTTGCGGCGGTCCCTTCTGGGTCCAAGCTCTGTCGTCTTGGCTAGTCGTTCACACTCACCCATTAATCCATCTCATGAAGCTGAACCCGATTGTCTTTTTCGCTCTTTTCATCGGTCTAACCACCGCGCTGCATGCTCAGAACACGGAGGATCTACCCGGCTCCAAAGATCCATCAGGGCTGAAGCGCTATGAGGGCACACGCACCACTTTTTATGAGGAGAAAGCCTTCGACAGCTACACGCTGCCGCTGGGCAAACTGACGAAAAAACCGAACGTGAACATCTTTGCCGACAGCCTCACGCTGGAGGGTAAAATCACCAAGGTCACCTACGTCAGCAATGATCCAAACCGCACGGCATTGGAGGTCTTCAAGAACTACCAGAGCGAACTCGCCGCTGGTGGCTGGGAGACGCTATGGCAAGGCACCGGGGAAGAACTCAGCGCCGGGAAAGGGCTTCTGTTTCATTCACTCTTTGGTGACCGGCCCGGTGGCACCTTTGCCATCAGTCATCCAGGCGCTCGCTACCTCGCCGCCAAGAAAGGCGGTGCGCACTTGGCGCTGTTCGTCGCGAATTACAAAGCCGGCATGGTCCTACCCAAAACCTTGCAGCCCAAAGCGGGCGTGCCAGTGATCGCGGTCGATCTGATCGAGACCCAGGCGATGGAAGAAAAGATGGTGCTGGTCAAAGCTGAGGAAATGGCCACCGGGATACTTCAGCAGGGTTCGGTGAACCTCTACGGCTTCCATTTTGACACCGCCTCAGCGACCCTGAAGCCCGAGTCCGATGCCACGCTTGATGAAGTGGCCAAGTTACTGAAATCCGACCCCGCCCTGCGCCTGCTCGTCGTCGGACATACCGACACCGTGGGCAAATTCGACGGGAACATCGAACTCTCCCAAAACCGCGCCGCAGCAGTCGTCGCCGCACTCACCAAGCGCGTCCCCACCGCCGCCACGCGGCTCACGCCCTGCGGGGTCGGCTACCAGTGCCCCATCGCCAGCAACAGCAGTGAAGAAGGCCGCGCCAAAAACCGCCGTGTCGCTCTCGTCAAGGTCGAGAGCTAGCCGCAGAAACTAAACGACACGCCTTCTCCGAGGCCGGGAGCTAGGAACCGCTTGGATGGGATTAGATTCCATCTTCGCGCAGCCCATAAATATGAAACACCGGCCACGCCCGCTCTCGAATCCGAACCTTATCAAATAGCCGCCTAATGCCAGACGCTGACTCACTCCAAGCTGACCATGAGGCTCTCAACGAGCTGATCGTGAATTGTACGGACTTTGAGCGGCTTGAGGCTCTGCTGGGCGGGTTCAATCTTTTCCAAGTCCTCAAGTTTGAGCATGGCGAGATTCGCCATTCGAATGTGCTAGCGTGGATTTTGGATCCTGCTGAATCCCACGGTCTCGGAGATAGCTTCCTCAAGAAATGGCTGATGCGTGCGATGCATGAGTCTCCCGACGATTCCGAAGTTCCTGTCAGCGCCGTGGACATTGATGGCTGGCAGTTACAAAACGTCGAAGTTCGACGGGAATGGAGAAACATAGACGTTCTTGTCGTCCTCAGCATGATGGGCGGGCGGCAATGGATTCTTTGCATTGAAAACAAGATCCATTCCGCGCAGCACTCAAATCAGCTCCAACGCTATCGAAGCATTGTCGAGGAGCAATTTCCAGCAGCGGAGCGTCGCATTTTTTTATTCCTCACCAAGGACGATGAACAGCCCGATGACGGCACCTACGTCAGGACGTCGTATGCCCAAGTTCACAAAGCTCTGAAGGACTGTTTAGAAAGCCGCAGTCACACGATGGGCAGCGAGCCACGAGTCCTTTTGGAGAACTATCTTCGCTTATTGGAGGAGAAATTTATGAATGAATCCGAAATCGCCAGGACCGCTCTGAAGATATACCAACAACACCGTCGTGCGCTCGACATCATCTTCGAGCACCGGCCTGACAATCTGAGAATAATCTCAGAAAAGGTTCGGATGTTACTGACCGAAAACGCCAAATCTCTTGGCATTCAGATGGAAGCCTGTAGCAAATCCTATGTCAGATTCATTCCCAAATCTTGGGACCATCCAGGGAACACACATGCAACCAATTGGTCGGGTTCGACGCGCACGATCCTCTTCGAGTTGAATCTTGGAGGCAAGCGCCCCAATCTTTTCATTGTATCTGGCAGGGCACCACATAGTTGGATCGAACCGCTCTGGAAAAAGTCCGCATCGGCACCCTTCCGCAGAACCAGCAGACGGGTTAATAGGCCACAATTCTGGTGCTCTTTGCACGCAGCACCGCAGAGTAGAACTGCCTTGGACGAAGACTCCATGGATCTGGGCGAAACCGCTCAGAAGATCTTTGATTGGATCCAAAACGCATATCTCGACAAGGATACCCAGGATGTTATCCAGATAATCTCAGATAAGATGCCAGCTTTGGAGAAGGCTTTTACGGCTTAGATCTGTTCTCGATAGAAGCATGAAGTTACTGTCCTGGAATTCAACGGATACTCCATGCTGATTCAAGAAGGCGCGGGGCTTCCCACGAACCCGATCATTTTGCTCTGTCATTGGGGGTGAGCCTTTGCCATTCTGGGGCGAATGATCGGTGCCTCAAGTCTCTCTCCACGCCGCAGCCTCGCCACGCGATTCGTGGTGGTGTTTGCGGCGTTTGTGGTGGTGGGGTCTTTGTTCCTGCTGGCTTGGTTACAGCTCCAACAACAGGCGGAGGAGGAGCGGGTGTTTCTGCGACTGGCACACACGGATGCGGATTTTGTGCAGCGGATGAATCTGCCGCGTAGTGCGAAGCTGGCAGAGGATCTGCGATTGCTCCTGCACATGGATATTTATTTCCGTGATGCCGAGGGGCGCTTCGAACCCGAATTGGCGGATGATTTGCTGCAAGTGCTGAAGGCAGCACCGCGCAACGAAGTGCGTGCTCTGGCAGGTGGGCAGCAGTGGCTCGTTTTGCGTTTGGATGCACGCCATGACATGGTCTTCGTGCGGCCTGCGCCTGAGGCGACTCTGAGTCTGTGGCATCCGGCGACGCGGAATGCGCTGCTGGCTTTCTGGCTGCTTTCTGCGGCGCTTGGTTGGGTGATCGCGGGTCAAGTGGTGCGGCCGGTGGCGCGGCTGACTCGTGGACTGTCCGGCTTCTTTGAATCCAAGTCGCATGTGCCTGCGGAGATCACGCGCCGGGACGAGATCGGTGAGCTGGCGCGGGCGCTGACACAGGCTCGAGATGGGCTGCTCGATGAGCGGGAGAAGCGTGCGCAGTCTGAGCGCATGGCTATGCTCGGGCGTGTGGCTACGGGCCTTGCGCATGAGATCAAAAACCCGCTGGCCGCGATCCAACTGCACACGCAACTTATGGATGTGACGGCGCTGGATGCTGAGTCGGCGCAGTCGCTCCAGCATGTGCAGGCTGAGGCAAAGGTGATCGAGGGGCTGGTGAATCAATGGCTGTATCTCACACGCCCCGTGCCGCCGAAGATGCAGAGCTTGGATCTGGGTGAAGTGCTAGCCGAAACGATAGAGACACTGCGCGCGCAGGCGGATCATGCTGGAGTTAATGTTCACGCAAATGCCCCACTGGGCAGGGCGCGGCTACTGGGAGATCGGGCGCGGCTTCAGCAGGCGTTTCGAAATGTGATGCTCAATGCGATCCAAGCCATGCCGCGTGGCGGAGATCTCCGCATCGAGATCACAGTTGGTGGCCTTCTTTTCCACGACAGCGGCGCAGGTTTTTCTGAGGCCGCACTCGCTCATGGCGCTGATTTATTCTTCTCTGAAAAGGAAGGCGGCATGGGCGTCGGCCTGAATGTGGTGCAGGAGATCATTACTGCCCATGGTGGCTCGATCGTGCTCAAAAACCACCCAGACGGCGGCGCGGTGGTGGTGATTGAATTGCAAATGACCTGAACCATTCTTCATTCGTCTTTTCCCCCACCATGTCTCGCGTCCTGATCATCGAAGACGAATACGCCCTAGCCGCTGCGCTCTCGACGTTGGTCCGTCGGCTGGGTGCGGAGCCGGTGGTCGCGGCATCGGGTCAGGGCGGGATCGAGAAAGCGAAGAAGCAACGCTTTGATCTGGTGCTCCTAGACATAGGTCTGCCGGACATGAGCGGGCTGAAGGTTCTGGCCACTCTGCGTGCGGAGCCGGAGCCACCACCCATCCTGATCATCACGGCGCATGGCACGCTGGAGAATGCGCTGGAGGCACGGCGACTCGGTGCGCATGACTATTTCTTGAAGCCTCTGAATCTGGCAGAGATGCAGCCTTGTCTGCGTGCTCTTTTACAACCTTTGCCGATGGAAAAGTCAGACGTGCCTGTGAAGTCAGGCGCGGATCAGGCGCTCATGATTGGCGCTGCGCCAGGGATGCAGCGCTGCTTTGCCGTGATCGCCCAAGCCTGTGCGACTGATGCGCCGGTGCTGCTCAGTGGGCCGCGTGGTTCGGGGAAGACTCTGGCAGCTCAGGTGATCCACCGAAACAGCGCACAAGCCTCAGCGCCATGGGTGATTTTTCGTGCGGATGAGTGGCCGGAGGCAGAGATGGAAAAGGCGCTGGTGCAGGCTTTCGAGCAGGCTCGTGGTAGCACGCTGCTGATTGAAGAAATCGGCTCGCTGCCACTGCCACTGCAGGCGCTGGTGTCGCGAATGATCACCGAAGGCGGGCGGCGTGTGCTCGCCACTTCATCGGCGACTTTGGCGGAACTGATCACGGCGGGGCGCTTCCGTGAGGATCTGTATTACCAGCTCGCGGTGCTGCAAGTGTGCCTGCCTGCGCTTTCGGATCGTGTGGAGGACATTGCTGCTTTGGCCTGCTTTTTGTTGGGCCGCGCGGCTCCTCAGCGTGAACTGATTTTAGCTCCTGAGACGCTGCTATATCTAAAAGCCCATGCTTGGCCGGGCCATGTGCGTGAGCTGGGAGCGGCGATGCAGCACGCGGCGGCTGTGTGCCCGAACTCACTCGTGCTGCCACGGCATCTGCCGGAGGCAGTCGCGGCATCAATCCAAGACGGCGCTAGCAATCACCTCGACGCCGCTTTGAATCGCGCGCTGACGGCCTGGCTGGACATGCGCGTCACGGGGCCAGACGAAGCGCTGCCGGAATACGAGGCCCTGCTCGCTCAAGTCGAGAAGCAGATGCTGGCTAGCCTACTGGTGCGCTTTGATGACAAGCCCACGCGCTTAGCGGCAGCGCTGAAGATGAACCGCGCGACTCTGCGCCGGAAGTTGCGCGAGCTACTCGGTCGGGAATAAATCAGAGTCCGGGAGGTTTTTCAGAGACTCCTTTGCCGCCAACTTTGGGCTTTGCGGCGGCGGGGGCAGAGGGATCAAAGTACTCGCCGCCAGCAATCTCGAAGGTGCCCTTCATAGACTGAACCATCATGGGCCGATCACTGCCTTTCTGTCTATAATAAGCCATCTTTTTCAGCACTCCATCCGGCGCGACAATGGCGTGGGCGAAGAGCTGCGGCTGCGCCATGAAGAGGACTTGCAGTTGATTCGTCGCATCGATGGCGATCTGGGGGTCATGAACCATGCTCAACGGTCCGAGGCGGAAGGTGCGGAGTCGATCACTCGATTTGTCGTCGATGAGCCGGAAGTAAAGGGACGTGCTATCGACATCACGGAATACGGAGAGGCTGTATTTACGCGGCTTCCCAGCATCTTTAAAGCCGGCAGGCACACCGTAGCTTTGCTCCCAGAGAGGCTTGGCATCGACGATGCTGAAACGTGTGCGGTTGCTGGCATAATAGTCGCCACTGGGCGCGTGGAAGACGCGCGCGGTGATAGCGTAATTGCCGACCTCTGAGGGTGCATACGCATCTGTCACGGTGACTTTACGCGCGATGGTGCCACCGGGGGGGATTTGCACCAGATCGGCACCAGACACGTCCATGGTCGTGAGTTGCTGACCTTCGCTGGTGGTCATTTCAAAGGAAAGCCACTCCGCCCGGCCTGGCCCACCGAGCACGGCTTCTGCACCGGTACGGTTGGTGATGGTGACGGTGGCGTCGATGGCTTCTAGCGCCATGAAGTTTGGACGCGGGAGTTTCATCGTGACATCAAACTGCGCGTGGGCGGAGATGACGCAGAATGTGAGGAGACAGAGGAGGGGACGCATGACTGGGGGGGACGACGACGCTGATTGAATCTGGAAACCTGAGGAAAGGAAACTCCAAAATGAGCTTTCGATGAAGAATCAATCGCCAAGCCCGTAGGCGTTGCCGATGACTTCACCATCACATTCCTCGAAACTGATACGCATGGGGCGGCAGCAGACCTCGCAATCGTAGTCCACATCACTGGGCACTTCGTCTATGAAAGGGGCGGGCACCTCGAACTCTTCAAAGCAGGTGGGGCAGGTAACTGGTGTGGTGTAGCTCATGCGTGTGCTCGGGCTAGGCGCTGTCTCCGTCGCTCGACGACTTGTTTGACGGTGCGCACGAGATCTTCGCTGTCATAGGGCTTGGGCAGCACGTCGGCGAATCCATGCGCACTGGGCTGGAGCATGGCGGGATCAGAGCGGTTTCCGCTAGAGACGATGGCGTCCACCTGCGGGTCAGCCTGACGCAGCAACTCCATAGC
>JBEBGU010000613.1:0-3469 GCA_040081325.1 Prosthecobacter sp. | reverse complement strand
CAGCTCGAGATAGCATTGTTCATCGTCATCACCTCAGTGGCCATGACACGTCCCTCACCGTCAGGTCGGCGGATCAGATGCTGACTGATGACCCCGCGCAGACAGTGGCTGAGCTGCGCCGCCACATAGTCTTGCTGCTCTTTCGGGTAGCTGTCCAAAATGCGCGTCATCGTGCTCGGCACATCCATCGTGTGCAGCGTACTGATCACCAGATGCCCAGTTTCTGCCGCCGTCAGCGCCGTGCGCATCGTCTCAAGATCCCGCAGCTCGCTCACCGTGATCACATTCACATCCTGTCGTAGTGCGCTCTTCATCGCACGGGCAAAGTCATGCGTGTCAAAACCCACCTGCCGCTGGCGGATCAGACCGTGACCATGATGAAACACAAACTCGATCGGGTCTTCGATCGTCACAATGTTGCACGAGCGCTCACGCGCGATGGTTTGCGTCATGCTACACAGCGTCGTGGTTTTACCGCTGTTACTCACACCCGTGATCAGGATTAGTCCGTCCTTCATCTTGCAGAGATTCTCCACCGTCGGACCATGGCCGAGCTGCGTCAGCTCAGGGATCGTGTCCGGGATGTAGCGAAAATTTCCCTCGATGCGTCCCATAGCAAAGCAGGCATTGCCACGGAATCGCCCCAGGTTTTCCACCTCCATCGCAAAGTCCAACTCCCACTCCTCCTCCAGCTTCGCACGCTGCGTGTCCTTCAGACCGCCGAGCACCAGCTCACGCACATCCAGCGCATCAAAGACCTCCTCTGTCACTGGTGTCATTCGCCCGTGCAGACGCATCATCGGAGCCGCTCCAGGAGACAGATGGAGATCAGAAGCGCCAGCCTGCATGGCCATGGAGAGATATTCGATAAGGTCGTATTGGCGCATAGGTAGAAAGAGGGTGCGCGAGTAAATCTGCCACCCCCGATCCTGTCGAGTGCGTATTCACGGCGACCTCATCTTTTCCGCGAGTCTGATTCCACAAACCCGAGGCCTGATCAAGCGGTGCGTTAGCCAATGATGACATAGAAGTGAGTGAATCACTTTCAAACTCCTTGACTGACCACGTCCTGGCGAATGCGGCCACCCAAGCGGCCCACTTTTCAAACCCCTGCCAAGTATGACTGGACTAAACTCTCCAAAATCAACACTCCCTTGTCCTTCTCTAAGCCCGCCTAAAACTTTCCCCCTAGCCGACAAGAAAGGATGAAACCTGCACAGGTCTTCGTTATGATCGCTTCATTTATGACGACCGAGTCTCCAGTCACTATCCGCCATTACCGCATTGAGGATCTCTCTAGCCTACGCCAGATCACGGTGGACTCCTTTGGCAGTGTGGCTTTGGATGAAATGCTGGAGGATCGACTCGGGATCTGGAATGGTCGCACTTGGCAAGAGCGCAAGGCGGACAACATCGACGAGGACTGCACGCTCAATCCTGCGGGCTGCTTTGTGGCAGAGCGTGACGGGCTGATCCTCGGCTACATCACCACGCGGGTAGATCGGGTCAATTCCATCGGCCTCATCCCGAATCTCGCCGTCGTCGAGCAGGCACGCGGGCTGGGACTCGGCAGGCGGCTCATTCATCACGCGCTGGATTACTTTCGTGAAAGCGGCCTCAAGGTGGCCAAGATCGAAACCATGACGTCCAACGTCGTCGGCCAGAATCTCTACCCCTCCTGCGGCTTTGCAGAGATCGGGCGTAAAGTACACTTCGCCCAGCGACTATAACAAACGCGGCTTGAACAAAAAGTCTGAGCACGAGTCTCAACGCACTGCTTATACACCCCCATTCAAAATGAATACCACCCACCTTCACCTTTCACTGTGTGCCGTCGCGGCACTCGCCTTCAGCAGTTGTGTGCATCCGCTAGAAAAGCGCATCACCAGCAATCCAAAGATCTACCAGTCCCTTTCAGCCAGTGACCAGTTACTCGTCCAGCAGGGCCGCATTCGGGAAGGCATGACGAAAGAAGCCGTCTTCCTGGCCATGGGGCGTGCCGATCAAGTCGCCTCAGGTGTGCAAAAAGGTACTCGTGTCGAGAAATGGACTTATCTGGGAACCCAGCCCGTCTATACCAATAATTTCGGCATGGGCTGGGGCAGTGGTTGGGGAAATCGTGGTTGGGGCCGTGGCCCCTTCGGCTCAGGTTACGGCTACGGCGGAGCCTGGGACCCGCTCTGGAATGGTGGCCCCAGCGTTGTCTATGTGCCGTATAAGGCCGCTAGCGTTTCTTTTCGCGGCAATCGCGTGACGGAATACATAACGGGTCCTCAGTAGGACTCGAGCGGCCTGTCAGCCGACATTCCGCCGCACGGTAGTTCCCGGATTCATCAGATCCTCACGCTCAAGGCCAGTGAGTGCTTGAATCCGGCGTAGCAACCAAAATAACAGGCCCATGGTCACTCCCAGCATCGGCACACCGATCACGATGAAGCCCACCCAATTTTGACGACCAATCGCTTTGATGTACTCCTCGGTCCCTGGCGACTTGCCTTCCAGGAACCAGAGAATCATCCACCAGTTACCGACCGCAGACAGCAGCATCGTCCCAGCTAACGCCCATGAGGCATGACCCACGAGCTCCTGAAATGCACTCCGCTTTTCCACTGTGTCCAGCGCCCCATGCAGCAGGCGTTGATTGATCACCTGAGGATTGAGCAGTAGCTCATTCACCAGCGGCTTTTTCCAGTAAAAACTCAGCGGAAACGCCATGCCGAGGAAGAGCGGAAACGCCGCTTCTTTCAGAGCAAACCAGCCCGAACTCAGCTTCAGCAGTCCCAGACCACCCGTGACGATCACAGCCACCAGCCCCAGGATCGAAAAGAAGTTCAGCCCACGCTTCTTGACGAAGCAATAGATGCCAAACACCAAAGGCATCAACAAAGCCACCACCAAAGCCCAAGCCGGTCCCAGCCGCTCAGGCTTACTCAATGACTCCAAAACGAACGAGGGCAGGATCACCGTCAGTAATAGGTCGGCAAAAGGGTGCGGTTGTTCTTGGGGGGTAGCGACAGGGGCATTCATAGCAGGCGCGATCCATTGGATGCACCCTCTCACGAAGGCAACCAAAGAAGCGTCGAGTACTTCAGCTCTGACCATCTTCAAACATCCACCGATTTCAAAACGGGGTGTCCCATTACCCGACCTACCTTGACATGATCTTTATTACAAGTGGTCGATGATCACTGGCTTTATCAAAATCACGGGCGGAGTAGATGCGGCTTTTACGCAGGTCAATCAGTGGGCGCAGGGCACGGCTGCTGAAGAGGAAGTCGAGTCGTGAGTACACATCTGCTGTGTCCCAGAAGTGCGTCCAGACGAGTCCATCTGAATCATGAAGAGGGAGTTCGGTCATATAACTTTCTGCCGCACGACTACCGATGATTTCCGCAATGGCAGGTTCATTTCTGTGCTCGTTAAAGTCACCATAACAGAGGAGTTTGACCTTATTATCTTTGGCGAAAAT
>JBEBGU010000612.1:0-3471 GCA_040081325.1 Prosthecobacter sp. | reverse complement strand
CACCAATCCGCCGTCAGGCTGAGGGAGAAACCAATGCCTGTCTGGCGTGTGGAATAAACGGGCTGAGCCTTGTTGTCATAGTAACGGCGCAGGGTGGCGTTGAGCAGGTTTTGAGCACGGAACTGGAGCTTGGCCCGCTTTGTTACCCGGTAGGAAAGACCGATGTCCAGAGTGGTGTACGGCTCCTGGAACACATCTGGGTCTTCGGCACGACCACCCACGGCAAAAAGCTGCGGTCCAACCACGTTGAGGAAGACGCCGCCACCCACAGGGTTTTCCGGGCTGTCGTAGTTTAGGTTAAAGTTGAAAATGTAGTCCGGCTGGCCTTGCAGGCGGCGGTTGCTGCCAAAGAGGCTTGGAATCTTGTTGCCGAGATTGTCATAGAAGTCTGGGCGCGTCGCCTGCGAATAGATGTAGGAAAAGTTGGCCCCGATGCTGTAGGGCTTCAGTTCATCCGTCAGGAAGCTGAGATCACGTTGGAATTCAAGTTCCATGCCGTACACCTGGGCGCTCTCAACGTTGATGTACTTGCTGAAATTGGTTCCTGTGACTGGATCGTTATTCTGTGAAAGTTCGATGGGACTGTCGATGACTTTTCCAAAGAAACTCGCACCAACTAAACTACCAGGGGAGGGGAACCATTCCCATCGGATGTCGTAGTTTGTGATACTGGACATTTGGAGATCGCGGTTTCCAACGAAGAAGTCTCCCGTTTCAATGTTCTGGAAAACGATCGGGGCGATCTCCTTGAACGAGGGGCGTGCGATGGTGCGCGAGACAGCGCTGCGAATGCGTGTATGTTCAGTTACATCCCAGTTTAAGGACAGGGCTGGTAGAAAATCCTGCCTGCTAATGTTGGCACGGCTTCTTTCGACGATACGCGGGTCATTCTGCGCGGTCACATCACCGTTGAAGGCGTCATTGAGCAGGTTTACGATGGCAGGGTCTGCCAACTGCTCCGCAGACAATAGTTGCTGACGGGTGTTCTCTTCAGGATAAAGGTAGATAGGAGTGGAACGGACTTTCAGGTCCGTTGACTCGAGACGTGCACCGAAGGTGATGTTAAGATCCGGCGTTACATCCATATCGATCGCCGCATGAAACCCAGCAAGCATCTGTGAAGCATTATATTTCTCAGGATCATTCGGCCGATAGATGTAGAGGAAGTTGTTGACCGGATTATTGGGTGCGTTGTTGGGCAAGCCGTCGGCGTCCACCCCCACGGACTGGTTGCCGTAGAGGAACCAATCGCCCCAGGTATTACCAGGACTGCCAGGTTTGAAAGTGTTGGGAAAGATGTTGTTCTCCAAACCCCGGTTGTAGGTGAAGGAGTCGGCCCGGTATTTGCGGTCAGAGTAGTCAAACATTCCGCCAAACTTGAGTTTCGCTTTCAGATCGGAGTCTTTGAATATGTCTGTGACCAAGTCCACACGCATGGAGTAGCTTTGATCAAACAGTTCACGCCAGTACCTTTGAAATTCGGGGACGGTGGGGTTTCCTGGCACTGGGTTGTAGTTCTCGGAAGCGGTGTCGTAAATCCCTCGGACGAAACGATGGTCGGGCTCGAGCTGCGAGGACGTATTGTAAGAGAGCGCCCAGGAGAACTCCAGGTCGCGCTCCAGAGACTGAAACGCATGCTTGCCTGCAAGCTGCCAGACTCGGAGTTCACGTTCCGTGTAGGCGATAGTTTCACGATAGTCTTTCTGGGTCGGGCCGAATGCATTTGGGTCCAAGGTGCCGAACTGAAGGGTTGCGCGATCCTCCGCGACGCGGTTGAAGAAGTAAGTCAGGATGATTTCACTGTCCTCGCTCGGAAGAATTCCGGTGGAAACGAGCAATCCTGTGCGCATCGTTTCCGTGCTATTAGTCACCAGCGAAATACGACGATTCACAAGCACTTCGCCATCAATTGGATTGAAGAGGTAACGTGCCGCCGCATCATCGTCGTTATGAACATACTTCTTGCTGTAGTCCCCCGCGACGGTGATGCCGGCAGGTGCCCCCATAAACTCGAAGCGGTGTCCGATGCTGGCTTCCAGGCTCATGTCCGGCGGAGGCGCTTTATTGATGGTGCCGAAGGACTTTGACAGGGTGTCGTTCACACGCTGCCTCTCGAGACGCTCAGGCGAGTCAGGACGGCTGAATCCGAAGAGTTGGGGCAGGTCCGCGTTTCTGACGAAAGCAGGCAATGCCCTGTCCTGCGCAGTGCCGAACGTGCCAGTGCCGCCGCCGTTGTAGGTTAAGTAATTTTTGTTCCCGGTGGATTGGGTGTTGAAGCTGGTGCCGAACTTGAACTTCACGAAATCTTCGTCAGGCACAGCTTTGGTACTGATGTCGATGGTGGCACCGGTGGATTCGGCATTCAGGTTGGGCAGGAAGGTTTTTGTGGTGGCGACGTTGCGAATGACGGCGGTGGGGAAGAGATCGAGTGAGACAGCACGGCGGTCAGGGTCAGAACTCGGAACGCGCAGGCCGTTTAGGCTGACGACATTGTAGCGGTCGCTCAGGCCGCGGACGACGACGAACTTGCCATCCGCCACGTTCACACCAGTGGTTTTGGACAGAAGTTTGGCGGCGTCCGAAGCACCTGTCTGAGAGATGAACTCCGCGCCCAGGACGTCCGTGAAGCTCTTCAACTCCGTGCGGATGCTGATGTCGGCGGCAACGCTGGAGGTGTCCATGATCTCTTCCTCGGAGACGACAAACTCATCAAGTTCCACGACCTCTGCTGTCATTTCCAGATCGACTTCTTTGACAGAACCCGCACTGACCACGATGTCCCCACGGCGCTCGCGAATGAAGCCTTCCTTGCTGACGAGCACAGAATATTGTCCGGGCGGTACGCCATTGATGAAGAAACTGCCCTCTTCGCTGGTCCTCGCAGCTAGGCTGATGCCCTCAATGACCACGCTGGCGCCGACAACCGGCACGGAGAAATCGGCGTCGATCACGGTGCCGCGCAGGCCACCACCTGCCTGCTGGGCGCGTGCCGACGGGTGTCCGATCACAAGCACTGCGAGCAGGACGGCACAGAAGCGCAGGAGAGATCCCGACGCGTTTGTCAGTGCATGAATCTGGCTTGCTCCTGACATCATTATTGAGTAACAACCTCTTCCAGGTGGAGGATGGCAGCGATCTGCTGGTAAACCTTGTCACTGAGCGGCAGGCCCAGTTCGGCGTGCAGCAGGCAGCACTCCGCAGCCGCGTCTGCGCCAACGCGGGGATGCGGGTACCGGCGCGCAGCGGCAACGGCATCCGCTAGCGCCTGGTCACGCTCCGTCGTCATGCCGACGAGGTGGGCGGCGCGCGCTGCGGCCACAAGGGCACGTGAGACATCAGCGGCGAAAACTTTTTCCAACTTGGCGCGCGCGTCCTTGGCAGCCTTGGCGGCGAGGTCTTTTTCACCCCACTCAAGGAATACCGGCACGGCGTCCGCAAAATAGGGGCCCTTCCATTCCGCCTGCTCTGGGT
>JBEBGU010000611.1:0-3482 GCA_040081325.1 Prosthecobacter sp. | reverse complement strand
CCTCACGCCGAATCCTGTGCTGCGCGCAGTCACTTTTCAGGGGCTGATTGTCCCTGAAGGAGGCGGTGCCACTCATCGTGGCGTCGGCTACTTCATGCTGCCGCAGATCCCCATTGATAACACCACACTGCCGACCACGACTCAGATCTATTCAGGAAAGATGGTCTTCAGCAATCCTTAGCGCTGCCTCGTTGCAACTCTGACCTCATCAGCCACCGCCCATGACGGCTGATCCATCACCGCTCCTGCTCTTTGATGGCGTGTGCAATCTCTGCGCCAGTTCCGTGCAGTTTGTCCTCAAGCATGATCGTCGCAGACTCGTGCGCTTCAGTTCTATCCAGTCACAGGCAGGCTCCAAACTCTATCGCGAGCATGGCTTTGACCCTGAGCAGCCGCACTCAATGCTTCTGATCACCGATCACGGCAGCTTTACCCAAAGCGATGCCGCGATTGAGCTAGCTCAGCTCATGGGCGGCTGGCTCAGTATCGCAGTCTGTTTTAAAATCATCCCCCGCTCGATTCGAGATGCCGTGTATCTCCTCATCGCCACGAATCGATACCGTATCTTCGGCAAAAAAGATCAGTGTTGGCTGCCTCGTCCCGAGTGGAAAGAGCGATTTGTTTCGTGAGCTTCATGGGGCATTCCGCGTATGAAAAAGATGCGTCTTGTCCTCAGCCTCGCCTTCCTCACCACCGCTCATGCAGCCGACATTTCAATCGGTGACACTACCGCGCTCAAAGCCGCACTTCGTGATCTCAAGGCCAACACAACCCTGAAAATCGCACCCGGCGACTACACTGGCGGTCATCACACCAGCGCCATCTCAGGGCTCACGATTGAAGCACTCGACCCATCACATCCGCCGCACTTCAAAGGCGGTAGTACCGCGTGGCAGTTTACTCGTTGCGAAAACCTCACTCTCCGCCATCTCCGCATCAGCGGCCAAAGCACAAACGGCCTCAACCTCGACGATGGTGGACAGCGCACCTCCCCGATCAAAGGCATCACGCTCGATCTTCTCGACATCAGCGACATCGGCCCGAGCGGCAATCATGACGCGATCAAGTGCAGCGGCCTCAATGAGCTCACCATCCGCGATTGTACCATCTCAGGCTGGGGAGGGCAGGGGATCGACTTCGTCGGCTGTCACAAGTCTTTGATCACCGGCTGCAAATTCATCGGTAAACCTAGCTTCACCGCCAGCGCCGCTATCCAGCTCAAAGGCGGCACCAGCGAGGTCACCGTGGAAAAGTGCCACTTCAAAAACGCTGGTGAACGTCCCATCAATGTCGGCGGCTCCACCGGCCTCGACTACTTCCGCCCGCCCAATGCCGCGTTCGAGGGAAAAGACATCACCGTGCAGGATTGCATCATCGAAGGCAGCCTTTGTGCAGCCGCTTTTGTCGGTGTCGATGGAGCCCTCTTCAACCGCAACACCATTCTTTACCCTGAAAAGTGGATCTTCCGCATCCTTCAGGAAACCACTGGCGAGCGCTTCCCACCCTGTCGCAACGTCAGGATCACCGACAACAAGATCCTCTTCCGCCGCGCCCAGGTGCAGATCGAGATCAACATCGGAGCCAACACCGCGCCCGAGACCTTCAGCTTCGCCAACAACCACTGGTTCGCCGAAGACCGCCCTGATCGATCCAAGCCCAGGCTCCCTGCTGAAGAAAGCGGCGGCGTTTATGGCCAGGACCCGAGAACATTGAAGTAAAATAGACACAAATCCTTGTGTCTTGGCAGCGTATGTCTGAGAGTTCCGATCTCCCTGCCACCGCCTCATGCGCGACTACTTCATCCGACGCTTCCTGCTCATCCTCCCGACTCTCATCGGGGCGACGTTGGTGGTGTTTGGCCTCACTCGTGTCGTGCCCGGAGGGCCTATGGAACGCGCGATGCAGGCGGCACTGGCGAGCGAGCACGGCGGCGGATCGAAGAATGCAGGCTCGTCCCTGACCGATGAACAGAAGGAGGAGATGGCTGCCTACTATAATTTCGACAAGCCGTTCTTCCCTGCATACTGCACCTGGCTTGGCATCTGGCCGCGTGAGGAAACGAAGCAGTTGATCAAGTTTGACGAGGGCAAGAACGAGATGCCCATCACGCTGAAGATCCTGCTCCCACGCGCCGAATGGACGGCGACCAATGCCTACAAGGTCTCGCAGGCCACGATAAAACGTGATGGCACGCTCAGTGGCCCGGATGCGGATGTGATCGCCCACTTTAAAACACGCGCCGAGCCTGAAAAGCAGCGCGTGGCCGTGTTTCATCCAGCCTTCAGCGGCCTGCTGCAGGGCAATTTCGGCCTCTCCACGAGCTATAACCTGAGCGTGCTGGACATGATGCTTTCCAAGATGCCGGTCTCGCTCTTCTACGGGCTGCTTACCTTCTGCATCGCCTATATTGTCTGCATACCGCTGGGCATCCTGAAGGCGATCAAGCATCGGACGGTGATTGATAACGTCACCTCGATCCTGATCTTCATCGGCTATGCCATTCCGGGTTTTTTGCTTGGCAGTTTGGTCGTGGTGTATCTCGCTGCGCGGATGGGCTGGTTTCCCACCGAGGGCTTCACGAGCGAGAACTTCGCCTCACTCACTTTCGGCGGCAAGGTGTGGGACATCATCCATCATGCCATCCTGCCGCTGGCCTGCTACATGGTCGGCAGCTTTGCCTTCCTGACCATGCTCATGAAGAACAACCTGATGGACAATCTGGCCGCTGACTATGTTCGCACGGCCATCGCCAAGGGATCGAGCTACAAGCACGCGGTGCTGGGACATGCGCTGCGCAATTCGCTGATCCCCATCGCCACGACGCTTGGCAGCATCACCACCGTGTTTGTCGCGGGTTCGCTGCTGATTGAGCGCATCTTCAACATCGACGGCTTCGGCCTGCTCACCATCCAGAGCATCAGCGACCGCGACTACCCGCTGGTCATGGGCATCCTCACGCTGGATGTGATCCTCATCATGCTGGGAAACATCCTCTCTGACTACCTCGTCGCGCTCACTGATCCGCGTGTGCGCTTCAACTAAATCATGTCCCCTCGCACCACAGGCATCGCCCTCATCGCCTACTCGCTGCTCTCCCTGGCGCAGCGGCTGGCGAGCCTGCATGTGCCGGTGCTGAAGATCCCTTTCCTCGCTGGAAATGCGGTGGGATTCGTCCTTACCTCCCTGCTGCTCGCGCTGGGTCTGTGGTGGGTGATCAAAGGTCGCACGGAGTGGAACATCTCGCCTCTGACGCTGAAGAAGCTCCAGCGCTTTGCCCACATCCGGCGCGGCTATGTTTCCTTCCTCCTCATCCTCGGACTCGCCGGCATCGCATCGCTTGACACTCTGCTAGTCGGCAAGCGCGCCTTGGTGGTGAGCTATCAGGGAAAGTGGAGTTTTCCTTTTGTGAAGGATGTCAGGCCAGGCAAAACCTACGGGTTGGAGGGTGATGCCGAGGCTGACTACCGCGAGCTGAAAAAGCG
>JBEBGU010000042.1:0-13105 GCA_040081325.1 Prosthecobacter sp. | reverse complement strand
AGGCGATCTGGCGTGCTCTGCTGCGCAACTACAGCAGCCTGCCTCAGCAACGCGAATGGCAGGCAGGCAGTGCTGGCAAACAGTCTGCTTGGACCAAGATCACGCTCGGCCCGCAAGAGACCCGCACGATGTCTGGACCGTTTCTTGAAACTGCTGCCGAAGCTGGTTTGACCCTTTCGCTGAAGCCTGACGCCTTCACGCTCGACGATGAACTGCCTGTACTGCGCCCAGAGCCCAAGCAGCTCGGCCTGCATCTGCCCAATGGCCGCGATGATGGTTCCGTCGAACTCACCGAACTTTTCCAAAAGTTCGCCGACACCCAACTGGTGACAGCCGCGAGTGCAGACGTGCGCGTCATCGTCTGGCCGCCGAGCATCGCGCTCGGTGTTGATCAACACGCCTGCATCTTTGCCTCGCCCAACAAAGGCGAAAAGGCCGCGTGGTTGCGCGGGCAGATCGTCGGTGAGGCGCATCCTTTGACCGAAGGCCTGAACTGGCAATCGCTGCTCGTCCATGAAGGCATGGTCGTGCCGCGTGATGAGCGTGACCGCGTCCTGCTCTGGCAGGGCGACCGACCGCTGATCAGCCTGCGCCGCACACCGGCGGGTGCGTCCCAGCTCTTCTGCCACTTCGACCTCATCACCAGCAACGCCCGCAAACTCCCTGCACTCGCCGTGTTGCTGCACCGCTTTCTCCAGCAAGTGCGGCATGAAAAAATCGCGCAGGAAGTAGCGAACTTCGACCTGCGTCAGCGGCTCGTCGTCGCTCATGCTCATGGTGACAAAGCCGCACCACTGACTCTGATCACTCACACACCACCACGCACGGTGCAGGTGCCCATCGCTCAAGCCCACCTGCTGCGCGCTCCGGCTCAGCCCGGCTTCTTTGAAGTGCGTCAAGCCGTCACCCTGCTCCTCCGCGGGGCCGCCCACTTCGCCGATGCCCGCGAGGCCGATCTCTCCGCCGCGAAACCCTTCCAAGATCTCGCCAGCCTGAAAACAACCCAGACCGAAACCGTCATGGAGTCCGACCCCAACTGGCGTCTCTGGCTCCTCGTGCTGCTGACCTTGATGCTGGGCAGTTGGTGGTGGGGTCGGGGAGGTCATGGGCAAGCGATTCCCGCCAATGCTTGAGCAATTCACTCGTTCACACTTCCCTGGTGTGATTCTTTTTGAAGCAACTCGGAACCCTTACAGGCCGACAAATAAAGATTGCTTCATTCGGCCTCTTTCGGCAACATGGCACATTAAAATGCATTTACAGGGCATTTACACAGACCCCCCTCAACAGCCATGAAAACCCCTCGAATTCTGTTTTTGTCTGCACTCGCCGGACTTGCATGCGTCGCGCTTACAAGCGTGTACTTAGCGTCCAAACCAAAGCACACGGAAGCTCAGTCGAGTTTATCGGACTCGAAGCCTGCTGAGACATCGGCATTTCGCGAATCACTTGCGGCTCGGATAAAGACGGAAAAGAAGGTCGCTAAAGCCAAGTCCAAGACTCAATTTCCGCTGGCATTCAAGCTATTGGCGACACTGCCGAAACCTTACATAAAGCCACTGCCTGCGGGTGTAGATCCCAGCACCCAGCCCCTGCACAAAGATGTGCTCAGCAGCACTTTTATTGAACGGGCAAGTCTGCCCAATCTGGCTAGCCTGAAAAAGGGTCAAAAAATCGGCCTGCCGCTGCCAGATGGAAGCTCCTATGATGGTCAGGTTAATCTGGTGAAGTCGTCCACTGGGCGAGGCGTCCGGGTGGGAGGTGCTGTGATGCCTGAGGGGGAAGGCAGCTTTTCCATGGCCCAGAATGGTACAAACATGTCAGGCATGATCCGCTTTCCGAGCATCAATCGCGGCTATGTGATCGAATCGCTCAATGATGGCCGTGTGCTTATGCAGGAGTACCGTCTTGATGCACTCGCCTGCCTGGGAATGAAGCGCCAGGATGGAGATTTTGGGGCGCAAGCGTTAGCTCTTCAGGGGGCACCACCAGTGCAACAAGGAGTGATTCCGTTACTGGATACAAGACCTACTGCCTCTGCTGTGATCTACATCGATTTTGACGGTGAAACAGTGACTGACACCGATTGGAATAATGGGAATCCAATCGTGGCGGTGGCCCCTACATTCAACGGACTTCCCCTCACAAGCACTCACATCACGAGTGTCGTTGAGGCGGTGGCTGAGGATTTCGCACCTTTCAATGTTAGTATCACAACCGATTTAGCACGCTACACCGCAGCCCCCATCGGTAAAAGGATGCGCTGCATCGTCACACCCACAGATCCCATTACCAATGGAGCAGCGGGAGGAGTCGCCTATTTGGACAGTTGGTCTGAGGCTGACATCAACTTCGATTCCGATGTGCCCTGCTGGTGCTTTGGTATGTATGCCCCAGCTAGCATGGCTTTGGTCATTTCTCATGAAGTGGGACACACCTTTGGGTTGAGCCACGATGGCACCGCAACTCTGGAATATTACTCTGGGCACACCAGCCTAGTGACTTCATGGGGTCCCATCATGGGGGCACCGTATAATCGCACCGTCACTCAATGGAGCAACGGTCAATACAATGGAGCCGATAACTATGAGAATGATGTCGCCATTATCTCCAATACAACGAATGCTATCGGTTTTATGCCAGACGCTCCAGGAAGTACAACAGGCTCTGCTCTTGTGAGTGATACTCTTAATGGCTCACTCAACATCAACGAGATCCTTTTGGACCAGAATGATGAAGATTGGTTTCTGATTAACAGCTACAACGGCGGCATCACTCTCACGGCCGTGCCTACCGCCGTGGAGGAGAACGTGGACATCACGCTTCTCCTCTTGGACAGCACGTTAAGCACTGTTGCAATCTCATCTCCTTCAGGAAATCGCGGAGCAACTCTTAGCACCACGTTAACGGCAGGCGCTCATTACATTGTGGTAGTGCCGTCGGGTGATGGCAGTCTCACCACAGGCTATAACAACTACGGCTCGATTGGAGCCTATCGCATCAGTGGTTCATATACCCCGGTGCCCAGCACCCCGCAGATCATCACTCAGCCAGCTAGCATCGCCGCTGTCGATGGCACAACCGTCACACTGAGTGTCAATGCCATTGGTTCGGGCGGCTTGGCTTACCAGTGGATTAAAGATACTGGACTCAATCCAGGAACAGTCCCCGGAGCTACAGGGCCTACACTCAGCCTTACCAGTATGAGTGATGCAAAGACGGGCACCTACAGAGTGCGCGTAACCAATGCCAGTAATCCTTCGCTTTTGGTGTTCAGTAATCCGGCAGTTGTCTCGATTGCTTTCAAGCCCAAAATCACCGTTCAACCGGCAATTCCGCTAGTCATCACTTCTGGCAATCCATACACCTTCAATGTTACAGCGACAGGTACCGGACCACTGATTTACTCTTGGGAAAAAATTGCTAAGCCTGTTAATATTCCGGTTGGCACGAACTCCCCAAGCTTTAACATTTCAAACGTGGTTCTTGCCGATGCCGGAAGTTATCGAGTTCGTGTGACCAATGTGACGGGAACGATAGTCACAAGCAATACGGTCATTTTGAAAGTAAAGTCCCCGCCGGTCATCATGACCCAACCTCCAGCAAACTTGGTGATTGCTCAGGCGGCTACAGGCATCCTGAAAGTCGTCGTCGGTGGGGAAGCCCCGTTTTTTTATGAATGGTTCAAAGTGAATGGCCTGACCGAAACATCTGTCGGTAAAACCGCAACACTGACGGTCAAGGGAGACGGCACAGGTCCAGGCACATACCGCGTGAAAGTCGCTAATGCATTGTCGGCCCCGGGAACGGTGGTTAGCACGGATTGCATCGTTGAGGTGGATAGTAAGCCGACGGTTGTGACACCGCCAATAGGGGGAACCCACGAGGCTGGCGTAAACGTTACTCTATCCGTAGTGGCGGGTGGGACGGCAATTGGCCGCACATATCAATGGTATAAAGATGGTAAAATTGTCGTGGGAGCGGTCGCGGACACACTGGCCTTTACTCCCGTTAAGTGGGCGGATCGTGGCTCATACCTTGTGGAGGTAAAAAACAGAGTTGGCGCGATTAAGAGCAAAGCGGCGGTGCTGATCATCCGTTCCAAGCCAATTATTCTGACCGAACCTGTTTCATTCGTTGGTGCCACCAAAGGAGCGGCTGCCTTCAGTGTCGTTGCCGGAGGTGATTCCCCCCTGACGTATCAGTGGTTTAAAGGCGGCGTATCGATGTCTCCAGCAGGTAAAACGGCAAAGTTGTCGCTGACCGCACTCACAGGCACCATGGCGGCGCCATATTTCTGCCGTGTTTCCAATGGACATGCAGGAGGATCAACGGATTCGGCAACGGTTACTTTGACGGTGGAAGACCAACCCAAGGTAACAGCTATCGTGGCAACAAACTTGGATATCTTAGCTAAGCCAAATAAAGTCGCTGTTAATGGCAGCATCACTATCACACCCACGGTCACTGGTACACCACCATTTACTTACCAGTGGATGAAGACAGGTAAGCCTATTGTTGGTGCCGTATCTCCTGCACTGACTCTCAATCCTGCCCAACTGATTGATAGTGGCTCCTACACCGTGGTGGTTCGCAATCGCACCCCACTCAGTGCGACAAGTGCGGCGCTTGCCATTGGTGTCTTGATCCCGCCCACGGTCACTGCTCCACCTTCTGATGTGCAAATCGTTCAAGGCTACCCCGGTACTCTCAGCGTCGGTGCCTCTGGCAGCCCGACTTTGAAGTATCAGTGGCAGCGTATTGAAAACCTTGGAGCTGGAGATGTAACTTCTAATCTAATGGGTAAGACAACCAGTTCGCTGAGCTTCCTAAAACCTGCGATTGGTGATGCTGGAAGATATCGCTGTTTGATCACCAATGATGTGGGCAGCGCGCTGAGTCCGATTGCCACTCTGTCGGTTCTACCAACGCCGCCCGCTACCGTGCTGAGTTTCCTCCCGACTCGTGGTCAGGCAGGTGAGAAAATCTTGCTGACGGGCAATAATTTGGAATATACCAAATCCGTCAAAATTGGCGGTAAAACGGCGACTTTCACTATTGTTTCGCCCACTCAACTTTTGATCACTACCCCAGGCGCAGTCACACCATCACCAGCGACATTTCCGATTCAAGTGATCTCCGACGCTGGCACCTTCGAGTCCTCAACAAATTACGAGGTCTTCACAAAGACAATCAATGATGCCATCATTGACGCCAACATCGTTTCGGGCACCGCATTCATCTATCGAGGATCAAACACAGGATTTACTGTGGAAGGCACAGAAAGCTTTTGGCTTGAGCATTCGGCATGGCTCTGGTGGACGGCTCCACGTACTGGGCAATATAGGATCTCTATCATCTCACAATTTGACTCAGCGATGCAGCGCTATTCTGGGACTCCAACAGCTCTAGGTGCATCCACAAGTTCCGACTTTATCCTTTCATCCGGAGAAAGTCAGACATTTAGCGCGGTAGCAGGTCAGAGTTTCGTCTTCGGTTTCGGGGGATCGACGTATGGTCTTTCGACACTAACCGAAGGAAACTACCAAGTAAACTTGATCGCTTTAAGCCTATCGATTCCTCCTTTACAGGATTTTGAGAGCGCTGAGGGCTTTGTCGCCGATCAGCCCCTCGCAGGGCAGGGTGACTGGGAGCAGGAGGGTGATGTCTCTGCCGCTCGTGTGGTCTCGGGCACTGACTCTCAGAGTGTCCAGCTAGGTGGCGGGACATCTGCCGATGCCGAGCCTGTGGTTCTCTGGAATTCTAATGCCACCGCTCCTGCTGGTAGCGCCGAAGTGGTCGCATCTGTGAAGATGAAAATCGACAGGCCTGAAGACGGTAGTTCTACTGATCGCTTTGGCTGGACAATTTCGGATCGAAACAGAAAACCTATAGCGGCTCTTTGGGTAGATGCCAGAGACGGACAAATGTACTGCACCGACGCAGCTGGCACAGAAAGCAAACTCACTCAAAAGCTACAGTCCGGGTCTGAACACAAAATCGAGTTCATACTGAATCGTGAATCTGGGTTGCTAGATGCCACGATTGACGGTCTTCCCCTCGTATCCGATCTAGCCTTGCCAGTGGACAGTGATTTTGGTGACATCTCAGCTGTGTGGATTCCTTCCAAGGATGGCAGCCCGCACGCCAGCATGAACTTTGATGACCTAGCAGTGATTTACAGCAAGGAAGAGCAGGCTGTGAGCGCACCCTAATATCTCAGCCTGACATCATTAAACCGATCTAAAGTACGAAAGGGCCGTGCAATGAAAGCGGTTGCTTGAATCACCTCCCTACGGATAGTTATCGTCGCGAAAAGGCCCGTCGGGCCATTGCAGCCATTCCTAAATGATGCCAAAGACAGTCATGTTACATCGACTTGTTTTTGGTCTCATTTTAGTTGCCGCTCTTGCCGCCTGCGGTCCGATGGATCGGAATGGGACTGCCCTGGGTACCTATGAATCGCCCGCCACGGAGGCCCTGGTTCGTGAGATCATACGCACACTGCCAGATCCGAATCCTGGTGTGGTCAAAAGCTATGCACTCGCGCTTGGCGAGATCGTTTTGGGTCGTGATTACACTCCAGCAAGCCAGCCTTTTTTGGACCGCTTCAGTGATCTCAAACTGCGTCTCGTAAGCGCGACGGTTTTAACCACTACGGCACCGGACAATATCATCGTGGACCCTGAACTCCGCGTGGCGGTCTATCTCATCCAGATCCGCTCCATGAAGCAGACGAGCGGTGATGTGTGGGAATACGAAACAGGGTGGTCCTACAAGAAGCATTTCCAGCGTCAGACATGGAAGGTCACCGGAACCAACGGCAGCTATCGAACGGAACTTGGTGCTGTCTTGGAAGGTAACTGGAAAAGCTGATCTCGGAGTGTCAAGGCTTTGATCGTTGACCGCCTCATCACGCTCTGCTTCATCTTCAAACTATGTCCAAAGGTCAGGGCGCTACTGCCACTCAGTTTTTTCACCTAGGCTCCCCGGCCGAGCCGTTTGTGTTCGCCAATGGTGAGTCACTGCCAGGAATCACGGTGGCCTATGAGGCTTACGGCAAACTGAATGCCAAGAAGTCGAATGCGATCTTGCTCTTTCATGCCCTGTCTGGTAGTCAGCACGCAGCTGGCCATACTGAAGACGTACCAGGGCTGGATGGGCGCTGGACGGACGACGTGAAACTTGGTTGGTGGGATCTGTTTGTCGGACCAGGTAAAGCTTTGGATACCAATCGCTACTGCGTCATCTGCGCAAACTACCTCGGTGGTTGCTACGGCAGTAGCGGGCCGACTTCGATTAATCCCGAGACGGACAAACCTTACGGCAAAGATTTCCCCACCGTGCTCAGCAGTGATGTGGTGCGCAGTCAGGCGGCGCTTTTGGATCATCTTGGCATCAAGACACTTCACGCCGTGATCGGCTCATCTGTCGGTGGCCTGCTCGCCATCAACTTCGCCACACTGTTCCCTGAGCGTGTCAAAATTGTTATGCCTGTGGCGACCGGACTCCGCACCACGGTGCTGACGCGGCTTACCTTGTTTGAGCAAGTCATGGCGATCGAAAATGATCCGCACTTCCATGGCGGGGACTATTATGAAGGCCTACCTCCTGAGTTCGGACTCGTCCTTGCCAGGATGATTTCTCACAAGACCTTTGTGCATCTCGATGCCATCGAAAACCGCGCACGGCAGACCGTGACTCAGCCGTCAGGGCAGCTTTCCTGGTACAAAGTCGGCCACAGTGTGGAGAGTTACATGCTGCATCAGGGCAAGAAATTCGTGAAGCGTTTCGATGCCAACTCCTACCTCCGCATCATCACCATGTGGTTACGCTACGACCCGCTCAAAGATGCCGGCGTAGAAAGCTACGAGGCGCTTTTTGCGCGCAGTAAAGCAGCAGGTCATCATTACCTCATCTTTAGCATCGATTCGGACTTCTGCTTCTACCCCGAGGAGCAGGCCGAAATGGTTTCTGCTCTGGAGCGTGCGGGCGTTTCTTCGATGCACATCACCGTGCATTCGGATAAAGGCCACGACTCCTTCCTGCTCGAGCCTCAGCTCTACACGCCGCATCTGGTGTACACACTGGAAGGCCGCTGGCAGAAGTCGTCTCTTGATGCGCCAGTGAGCGAGGTAGAATAAAAAAGGCCCGAAGCGCGAGCTCCGGGCCTTGGTCATCAACTCATCAATCTCACTGAAATTCGAGGCAGACACCTTCCTTGGTGCTGCGGGCGAAGATGTGATTGTAAGCCAGCACAGGGTAGCTCCAGACCTTGCCATCAAGCACATCGTCGCGCTTGAGTTCGACATACTTTTCCTGGTTGGCCTCGACCACCACCACTTCACCTTTGTCACTGAGGGCGATCACTTTGTCTCCAGCGAGGATCACTTGGCCAGGGCCAAAACCCGCCTCTTTCCATACATCCTTACCCGTCTTGATGTCCACGCATGCCAGAGGCCCAGCGCCATATTCCTTGAAGCTGAACATGCCATACAGAAAGCCGTCCTTCACCACTGGCGTGCTCCAGTGATTGAAGCACTCGTTCTCACGGCGCCAGATTTGCTCGGCGCTCAGACCGCCGCCGCTCTTGCTGATTTTGAAAGCACCTGCACCCACACCATAACCGGCGGAGCAGTACACGATGTCTTCATAAACCACCGGGCTAGCAGCCGTAGAAACCTTGAAAAGGAAAGGCGCGCGCCACAGCACTTTACCCGTCGCAGGCGTCACAGCGACGAGGCCCGTTTGAGTGAAAAAGATCGCCTGATGCACACCGAGAATATCAGCCGTGATCGGCGTAGCATGAGTCATCTTGTCGTCCTCACCCTTCCACACAATCTTGCCCGTGGTTTTGTCTAGGCCCAGCAGACCTTGACCCGCACCGCCGCCGCACATCATGAGGACATCGCCATCGATCACCGGCGACGCAGCATTCTGCCACTTGATCTGAACACCCGCATTGTCCTTCATCACATCACGATTCCACACCGGCTTGCCCGTGGCGGCTTCAAAGCAGAAGACACCCAGATTCGCATCAATCGCATAGACCTTATCACCATCCACGACAGGTGTGGAGCGTGGGCCGTCGCCACCTTTGTTGTCACCAGCACCAGCGTCGCCGCCGCCGTCATATTTGCCGATCACCGTCAGAGATTTCTTCCAGAGTTCCTTACCGTTCTTCACATCCAGGCAGACCAGCACTTCGCCCGTATTACCTTCAGACTCACCCGTGACGATCGTGTAAGCTTTGGCACCCGCGACCGCGAACGAGCTGAATCCCGCTGGCGTGTCCGTCTTCCACAGAGTCTTGATCTTAGCGCTCTTCCAGTTGCTCACCTTGGGAGCAGCAGCGGTGCCATCATTGTTAGGCCCGCGAAACTTACCCCATTCAGCGGGCGCGGCGGATTGGGCTGAAAGACTGGCCGCTGTGAGGAGCGAGCCACCGATGAGTGTGAGCGTGGTGCGGATCATGGAAGTGATTTAAGCTGGAGGCGTGACTAACGAAACGCCTGCGTGCAGTCTTGCGGATCACTCCCACACCAGCAAATAAAACATCTGCCAAACTACGATAAACCTCGGCGGAAGTTGACGAAACTGTTGCACTCACGCCTTCGTTACGCTTTGAGCACTTACACCATGTGGGACTTTGTCACAGAGCATTGGCGCGATGGCGTGGAGATCATCATCCTCGCCGCGCTGGCTTATCATGGGTATCTGTTCTTCCGTGCGACTCGTGGTGCGCGCATTTTGACCGGGCTGCTCGTGTTGCTGTTGAGCCTCGCGCTGATCTCACAGCTCCTCGAACTCGAGGTCATCAACTGGCTTCTCCAGCGCATCTCGGTCTTCCTCGCCGTCGCACTCGTCGTGCTTTTTCAGCCTGAGTTGCGTCGCGTTCTTGCCGAGTTGGGCAGCCACCGTGTCTTCTCTTTTAACCGACCCGACCCCGAGTCGCTCGATGTTTTGATGGAAGCCATGCAGCAGCTTTCCGCTCGTCGCTGCGGTGCTCTGTTCGCCATCAAGCGCGGCATTGACCTCAAAGTGTTCGCTGAAACCGGTGTCGAGATCGATGCCGCCATGAGCACCGAACTTATCACCACTATCTTCCACCCGAAGACCAGTCTGCATGATGGCGGCGTCATCATTGATCAAGGTCGCATCATGGCGGCTGGCTGCGTCTTTCCTGTCAGTCAGAAAGAAGTGCGAGACCGCGCTATCGGCCTGCGCCATCGCGCCGCCATGGGTGTGACCGAGGAGACTGATGCCATCGCCCTGATCGTCAGTGAGGAAAGTGGAGCGCTCTCCCTGGCCTATCGCGGCAAGCTAGAGCACGACTTGGAGCCTGAAGAACTCAGAGATCGACTCAACGAGCTGCTGACCTTTGGCACGCTCAAAACCGAAACCAACGAGGAGGAGCCGACCCGTGACTTGGGCACATCTTAAAAACCTCATCTGCCGGAACTGGAAGGAAAAGCTGCTCGCTGTCGTGCTTGCGTTTCTCTTTTGGTATATGATCAAGGCCCAGGCTGTACGCTCCAACATGCCCTACGGTTATGGTGGCGACCGAGTTCCACGGACGACGCGCCTTTGACGCCTTTTAATCTTCCTTCTTGAAGTGCGCTTGGCTTGATCATAAACTTTGTCCATCATGGTCGTTCTGACACCTTTGCCCCAGCCGCCCGCATTTATGCGCCATCGCTCAACGGTGGCGGATCTCTACCGGCTGTACAAAGAACACGGCCCCAGTAGCACCAGCCGGATGGAACTCATTGATGGGGAGATTATCGATATGATGCCGCCTGGACCTTTACACTCTGGACACACCGATGAAGCCGCAGACGTGATTCGCTCCCGAATCGGCAGTACGCTGCGCCTTCGCTGTCAGAATCCCGTGCGCATCAACAAGCACAACGAGCCGCAGCCTGACATCGCTATCGTAGAGAAACGTGATGACGCCTACACCGTGGCCCACCCGACTCCCGATGACATTCGTCTCGTCATCGAAGTCTCTGACAGCTCGCTCGATTACGACCTAAACACCAAACGCCTGATCTATGCCAAGGCCGAGATCGAGGAGTACTGGGTGATCGATGTACAGACACGTGAGCTGCATCTTTTCCGCCGCCCCTGGCAGGGAGACTACACCGAGCATCTGTCCTTCACGGGCGATGACGAGATCCAGTGCTCGACCATTCAGGAGTTGAAAGTCACTGTCCGCGAGCTGCTCCCGTCCGTAACGATGCGCTGAGTCGGGCCGACGCGCCTTTGACACACCGCACCTCCTGCGGTAGAACGCGCGCTCTATGTCTGAAAAACGCCAGTACTTCGGCACCGACGGCGTCCGCGCCGTGGCCAATCGCCATCCCATGACCCCAGAGTTCGTCTTGCGACTCGGCCAGGCAGCCGCCGTCGTGCTAGGCGGCAATGGTGACGGCGGCGAGCGCCCCCGCTGCATCATCGGTCGCGACACTCGCGCTTCAGGCGAAATGCTTGAATCCGCACTCATCGCTGGCCTCAACTCTGCCGGAGTCGATGTCGTCCTAGTCGGCATGGTTCCCACCCCCACCGTCGCCATGCTGGCTGCTCAAACCGGAGCCAATTTTGGTGTCATCGTCAGCGCCTCACACAATCCTTTCCAAGACAACGGCATCAAGTTCGTCCACGGCAACGGCCGCAAGCTCAATGACAAGACCGAGATCGCCATCGAGAAAATCGTGTTAGGTGAGTGCGCTGAAGCGCCGCGCCCTGAGGGCCGTGGCATTGGCCGCGTCAGTCGCATGACTGACAGCGTGGATCGCTATGTCGCGCACGCCGTCTCCAGCATGGGCGGCGTCCGTCTTGATGGCATGAGAGTCGCGCTGGACAACGCCCATGGCGCATCATCTTACACTAGCGCCGCCGCTTTATCGCAGCTCGGAGCTGACGTGCAGGTCTTCCACAGCGAGCCAGATGGCTTTAATATCAACGAGGCTTGCGGCTGCACACACAGCGAAGAACTCGAGCGCCTCGTCCGCCAATCTCAAGCGCAGGCAGGTATCGCCCATGATGGAGATGCTGACCGCATCGCCCTTTGTGATGAAGAAGCCATCGCACTGGATGGTGACGAGCTCATGGCCATCGCCGCCGAGTCCATGCTGCGCAAAGGCACGCTCAAGCAGAACACACTCGCCGTCACCATCATGAGTAACTACGGGCTTGATGATCTTGTCTCACGCCTCGGTGGCCGCGTCATCCGCACCAACGTCGGCGACCGCTATGTGCTAGAAGAAATGCACGCGCGCGGCCTCAATCTTGGCGGTGAGCAGAGTGGCCACATCATCTTCGGAGATTGGGCTACCACTGGCGACGGACTCATCGCTGGACTGCAAGTGCTCAAGATCATGAAGGAAACCGGCGAGCCACTCAGCCAGCTCCGCAAGTGCCTGAAAAAATTCCCTCAAGCCGCGCGCAATCTCCGTGTTCGCTCCAAGCCGCCCACCGCTGAGCTGATCGACGCACAAAAGATCATCAAAGAGACCGAGAAAAAACTCGGCGACTATGGCCGCGTCCTCCTTCGCTACTCAGGCACCGAGTCCCTCATCCGCCTTCTCATCGAAGGCCGCGACGTCGAATACCTCGAAGCTCAGGCAGATAAAATCGCCTCGTCCATTCTCTCGCAGATCGGGTAAAGTGGTCCGTACAGTCCCCTGTGCACCCCACCTCAATCGTTCGAGCCGTTGATTTCCACGGCATGACCCTGTTCATCAAACCTCCAGCCCAGAGCTTCGAGCGCCGCGTCCACCGTTTGCAGATGTTTGAGCGGCAGACGCTTCCGTTGATATTTGCGGAAGAGCACATCACGCGCAGCCAGCCACGTTTCCACGGTCGGTTTCATCGGCACCCACTCCTCACCATCGGGGTGAGCTAGTCGGAAGATCCACTCGCGGGAGTTCCAGTGGGCGCGGATGTATTGCTTGCGACCATCTTCCAGACGTTCGTGCCATTCGTGACATTGGTTTTTGGTCATTGAGAGCGCACAGGATGCGCTAGTATCGCCGCCATGCAAGCCAACAAGCCTCGACCCACCTCAGCATTGCCCAAACTGCTGCTCTACCTGCTGGCCGTC
>JBEBGU010000610.1:0-3508 GCA_040081325.1 Prosthecobacter sp. | reverse complement strand
TTGTCCGTGCCGAAGTGGTAGCTGCCTGGATAGATCAGGCCAAGCGTCTTTTTGCTGCCATCGGCAAACAGGATGCTGTGACTGACCACCTTACCGTCGAAATAGACATTGGCTTTCGTGACGGCGGTGACGGCGGTGAATTCGGTGGGGATAGCGGACATAAGGCCGCGCAGATTGGCCAGACTCCGCCCATTCTCAAGTCCGTTTGTAGGCAGGGAACTCCCCGTTTTCTTCGGTTGACCTCCTCCCACATCGCCCCCACTCTCGCGCCTCTTACCCCTAATGAAAGCTACCCTTAGCATCGTCTGTGCCGCACTTGCGGTGACCTCCATCGCATCCGCCCAAACCGCTGATGCGAAGAAAACCGAACCTGCAAAAAGCACTGGCGAAGCCGCTGCTCCTGCCGCAAAACCCGCCATGGACAAAGTCAGCTATTTTATCGGCACCAATATCGGTGGCAACATCGCCAACAATTTCAAACAGCAGGGAGTGGAAGTCGATGTCGAAAACTTCCTCCAAGCCATCCGCGATCAATTCGAAGGCAAGCCCTCCAAGTATAAGCAGGAAGAACTCACTGCCGCCATGGAAGCCTTTGAAAAAGTCATGCAGGCCAAGCAGGGTGAAATGAAGCAAGCCCAGGCAGCCAAGTCTGGCGAAGTTAAAGCCGCTGGTGCCAAATTCCTCGCTGAGAATGCCAAGCGCGAAGGCGTGAAAACCACCGCTAGCGGCCTGCAATACGAAGTCATGAAGGCCGCTGAAGGTCCTAAGCCTGTGCCAACAGATAAAGTGAACGTTCATTACCACGGCACGCTCGTGAATGGCAAAGTCTTCGACAGCTCCGTGCAGCGTGGTGAGCCGATCACCTTCGGCGTGCAGGAAGTCATCAAAGGTTGGACCGAAGGTCTGCAACTCATGACCACCGGCTCCAAGTACAAGTTCTTCATTCCTTCCGACCTCGCTTATGGCGACAACGGCGCAGGAGCTGACATCGGCCCAGGTGAGACACTCATCTTCGAAGTCGAGCTTCTGAAGATCGAGAAGTAATCCACTCACCCTTTTTCAAGACGGCTGCCAGGAGACTGGCAGCCGTTTTGCTTTTCCGGCAAGCTTGCCACCTCCGCACTCGTTACCAGCCGCCCATGAAGTCCCTCCTGTCTCTTCTGACCCTCCTGTCATTCGCCAGCGCACTCACCGCTGCCGACCGGCCAAACATCCTCTTCCTATTCTGCGACGACCTCGCCAGCCAGGCCATCAGCGCTTACGGGGAAAAGCGAAAGCTGCTGGAGACGCCGGGCATGGACCGCATCGCCAAAGAAGGCATTCGTTTTGACCGCTGCCTCGTCACCAATTCGATTTGTGGCCCCATGCGTGCCGTCATCCAGACGGGCAAGTATTCTCACCTCAACGGCTTCTACAACAACAGCAACAGCAAGTTCGACAGCAGTCAGCAGACCTTTCCCAAGCTCCTGCAAAAGGCTGGCTATACGAATGCCATCATCGGTAAATGGCACCTCATGACCGACCCCGTCGGCTACGACTACTGGAACGTCCTCCCCGGCCAAGGTGCTTACTACAACCCAGCTATGATCGACAACGGTAAGGCGGTCAAACACGATGGCTACGTTACCGACATCGTCACTGATCTCGGCATCGACTGGCTCAAAAATCGCGACAAAACAAAGCCCTTCATGCTCATGCTCCAGCACAAGGCCCCGCATCGTGAATGGGAGCCACCGATCCGCCACCTCGGCCATGACAAAGACCGCGTCTATGAAGAACCCACCACCCTCTTCGACACCTTCGAAGGCCGCAGCAAAGCCGTCAGTGACCACGACATGGGCATCGACCGCACCTTCACCGAACGCGATGCCAAGCTCGTGACTCCCGGCAATCTCACCCCGGACCAGCTCAAGTATTGGAACGAGTACTATGAGCCACGGAATGCCAAGTTTCGTGAAGCCAACCTCAGCGGCAAGGAACTCGTCAAATGGCGCTACCAACGCTACATGCACGACTACACCGCCTGCGTGAAAGCCGTGGATGAGAACATCAAGCGCACGCTCGACTACCTCGACCAAGAAGGCCTCGCCAAAAACACAGTCGTCATCCTCAGCAGCGACCAGGGCTTCTACCTCGGCGAGCACGGCTGGTTTGATAAGCGCTGGATCTTCGAAGAGTCCCTGAGCACACCGTTCCTCGTCCGCTGGCCCGGCGTCGCCAAGCCCGGCACCACGAATAACAAAATCGTCTCCCTGCTAGATCTCGCCCAGACCTTCCTCGACATCGGCGGCCAGCCCCAACCAAGCGACATGCAGGGCCGAAGCCTCGTCCCACTTTTCAAAGGCGAAGACCCCGCCAACTGGCGCAAATCCTTCTACTACCACTACTACGAGTATCCCGTCCCGCACCGCGTCCGCCCGCATTACGGCGTGATCACCGACCGCTACAAACTCGTCCATTACTACAAGGCTGATGTCGATGACTGGGATCTACTCGACCGCCAAAAAGACCCGCTCGAAGTGAAGAATTTCTACGCCGATCCCGCTTATGCCGACACCGTGAAGGAACTCAAAGCTGAGCTGACCCGCCTACAAACCGAAGTCAAAGAAATCCTCCCACCACCACGCTTCACTCATGGCAATGCGCCTTTCGAAGGTGAGCCCGCACAACCAAAGAAGGGTAAAGGCAAAGGAAAGAAGAAAGCCGAATAACCACCACCATGCGTCCCTTCCTATTCGTCCTCTCCGTCTTATCAGTCCTATCTCTGGCCAGCGCTGCGGAGAAACCCAGCTTCCTCTTCATCCTCTGTGATGACCTCGGTACCGGTGATGTGAAATGCCTGAATCCAGAAGGCAAAATCGCGACCCCAAACATGGATCGCATCGCCCGTGAAGGCATGACTTTCACCGATGCGCACACGCCTTCCAGCGTCTGCTCACCCACGCGCTACGGCACGCTCACCGGCCGCTACAACTGGCGCACGAAGCTCCAGAACGGCGTGCTCGGCGGCCTCAGCCCGCGCCTTATCGAGCAGGGTCGCCTGACCGTGGCCTCCATGCTCAAAGCGCAGGGCTACCACACCGCAGCCATAGGCAAGTGGCACCTCGGCATGGACTGGACCGTCAAGCCCGGCCAGACCGTCGCCGAACTCAACATCGAGTCCCGCGAGCAGGCCTGGAGCGTGGACTTCACGCAGCCACACACGAATGGACCGCTGAGCGTCGGTTTCGACAGCTACTTCGGCATCGCCGCCTCGCTCGACATGGTGCCGTATGTCTTCATCAAAGACGACCGTGTCACCGTGCAGCCCACTGAAGATCGTGAACTCGAAATGGTGCAGGGCGAGCCGAAGAAATTTACTCGCAAAGGCCCTGCCGCACCTGGCTTCACCGGCTACGAAGTGCTACCCACCTTCATCGACAAAACCGTCGCCTATCTCGGCGAAAAAGCCGCCGATGCAAAATCCGGCAAGCCCTTCTTGGACCGCCGGCGTCCCCGCCGGCGGCGG